>JAEZEN010000626.1 GCA_023433185.1 Pseudomonadota bacterium
TTTCCTTCGTCCGCACCGGGCTCGGCGGCGAGAAGGTCGTGATGGGCGGCGGCGCGCTCGTGCTGCCGATCGTCCACGAGGTGACCGACGTCAGCATGAACACGCTCCGCCTCGAGGTGCGGCGGGCGCGCGAGCAGTCGCTGATCACCCGGGACCGGCTGCGCGTCGAGCTCACCGTCGAGTTCTCGGTGCGGGTCATCCCCCGGCCGGAGTCGGTCGCGGCCGCGGCCCGGACGCTCGGTCACCGCACGATGAACCCTGAGAGCCTCAAGGATCTCGTCCAGGGCCGCTTCGTCGACGCCATGGGCGCGGTGACCGCCCAGATGACCATGGAGGAGATCCACGAGCACCGCCCCGACTTCATCAAGAAGATCCGCGGCCTCGTCTCCGGCACGCTGACCGAGGACGGTCTCGAGCTCGAGACGGTGTCGCTCACCAGCCTCGACCAGGCCGACATGAAGCTCTTCAACCCCTCCAACGCCTTCGACGCCGAGGGTCTGACCCGCCTGACCGAGACGATCGAGAGCCGCAGGAAGAAGCGCAACGACATCGAGCAGGACACGATGATCGCGGTGCGCAAGAAGAACCTCGAGGCCGAGATGCTCGCCCTCGCCATCCAGCGCGACAGCGAGTATGCGCGCCTCGAACAGGAGCGCGAGGTCACCTTCCGACGCTCCCAGCAGCGCATGGAGATCGCCCGCGAGAAGGCCGAGCGCGAGCGTGAGGTCGAGGAAGCGCAGATTCGGGCCGGGGAAGAGGTCGAGAAGGCGCGGATCGCCCGCGAGCGCACCATCGATGCCGAGCGAATCGCCCGCGAGCAGGAGCTCGAGCGCCTGGAAATCGAGCGCGCACGGGCCCGCGAGATCGAGGAGCGCGACCGCGCCATCGCGATCGCCGCCAAGGCGAAGCAGCAGTCCGAGGCCGAGGCCGAGGCCGAGGACGCGCGGGCGCTGATGGTCGTCGCGACCGAGCGTGTCCACACCCGGCGCGAGGCCGAGATCGCCGAGCGCCGCAAGCAGATCGAACTGATCGCCGCCGAGCAGGAGGCCGAGCGCGAGGCGATCAAGCTCCGCGTGCTGGCCGAGGCCGAGAAGATCGCCGCCAAGGATCGCGCCGACGCCGACCGGCTCGCGGTGGCCGCCCTCGAGGCGCGCTATGACGTCGAGGCCGAGGGCAACCGGAAGCTCAACGAGGCGGAGAACCTGCGTTCCGACGCGAACCGCCGCAGCGCCCTGCACCGGCGCCTCGTCGAGAACCTGCCGGAGATCATCCGCGAAAGCGTCAAGCCGATCGAGAAGATCGATTCGATCCGCATCCTCCAGGTCGATGGCCTGCCCGGCTTCAGCGGTGGAAATGGCGGCACGGCGGACGGCGCGACGGGTGGCGACGGCGGCAACCGGCCGGCCGCCAACCTCGCCGAGGCGGCGGTCAACTCGGCGCTCCAGTACCGGGCGCAGGCGCCGTTCCTCGACGCGCTCCTGAAGGAGGTCGGCCTCTCGGCGGGCTCGGTCGGCGTGCAGGGGCTCGAAACCCTTTCGAAGACCGAATACACGCCGCCCGCCGACGCGCCGAAGAAGGGCGAGAAGAAGAACTGACCGCCGGCGGCGGGACATGCCGGCCAGCCGCCGCCACCCGTTTCCCGCGGAGCGACCATGACCGAAGCCGACAACGATGCCGAGCACCGGCTGGCGGTGCTGACGAGCTGGGGGCTCTTCGGCCCGCTGAGCCTCGGCATGGTGGCGACCGCCTTCCGCGCCGACAGCCTCGCCGTCGCCGCCGGAGGCTATGGGATCCTGCTCGCCGGGGCGATTTCCCACATCGTCATCAACCGCATCTACCGGCGCGACTTCCGCCCCGGCGAAGTCGTCGCCGCGATCTCCTTGTTCGGGGTCGCGGTGATCGCCTTCCTCGCCGCCTGGGTGTTGCCGCCGGGCCTCACGCCCGGTGGCGTGGTGATCGGCCTCGCCGGCCTCGGCCTGGTGGTCGCCGGCTTCGTGATCTACCTCGTCACCCGGCATGGGCTGACCAGCGCCTTCTCCATGTTCCACTCCGAGCGCGACACCAACGGGAGACGGCGCGGGTGACCGAGCAGGCCCTCTGGCTCCTTGCCTTTCTCGGCCTCTACTGGGCGTTCAGCCTTTACTGGGGCCTGGCCACGGCACGGCTCGCGCCCGGGCCGAGGAGCTTCTTCCTTGCCGACCGCGACCTGCCGGCCTGGGTGGTGGTGGCCGCCGGAACCGCCTTCGCCTTCAACGGGTGGTTCTTCCTCGGCACCCCGGATCTGCTGTTCCGCGACGGCCTGCCTTTCGCCGAGACCTGCCTCGGCGCCGTCACCATCGCCCTGGGCTCGGCCTTCTTCCTCAAGCGGCAATGGATGCTCGGCAAGCGCTTCGGCTACGTGACGCCCGGCGAGATGGCGAGCCACTACTTCGGCGGTGACGGCCTCCGGCTGGCGATGGCGGTGATCGCGCTGACCTTTGCCGTGCCCTTCGCGGCCATGCAGATCGGCGCATCCGGGACGCTGGTCGCCATGGTCTCCGACGGCTTCCTCGACCGTGTCACGGCGATGTGGGTGCTGACCGCCGTGGTCTTCGCCTATGTCGCATTTGGGGGACTGCGCGCCGCCGCCTTCATCGGCACGTTGCAGGGCGTTCTGGTCGTCGCGGGCATCGTCCTCCTCGGCCTCTACGCCTACTGGCTCGCGGGCGGGTTCGAGGCCTTCATGCGCGCGCTCGGCGGCCTGAACCTCGCCGGCGTCCCGGGCGAGGACGGCACCGTCGCGCTCGCCACCGCCCCGCTGTTCGAGATCCCCGGCGTCATCCAGTTCACCCCCGGGCTCGGCGTCGCGACGC
>JAEZEN010000569.1 GCA_023433185.1 Pseudomonadota bacterium
GCCGCGCCCTTTTCTTTTGCCCGGCCTGTTTGCGCACCGCCCGGAGCGTGCTAGGGACCCCGCCGCCCGCAACCACCCTCCTTATGGCGATGACCGAGCGCATCATCCGCGCCGCGACTGCGGCCGACATCCCGGCGATCACGGCGATCTACGGCCACTCCGTCGCCACCGAGACCGCGAGTTTCGAGTTCCAGCCGCCAACCGAGGACGAGATGGCCCGGCGGGTGGCGGCCTTCCAGGGGGCGGGCTTCCCCTATCTCGTATGCGCGGATACCGACAGCAGGATCCTCGGCTATGCCTATGCCAGCCACTGGCGGCCGCGCATCGGCTATAATCACACCGTCGAGGACTCGCTGTACATCGCTCCGCAAGCGCAGCGCCAGGGCGTCGGCCGGATGCTGCTGCGCGCACTCATCGCCGAATGCGAGGCGCTCGGCTTCCGCCAGATGATCGCCGTCATCGGCGATTCGCGCCACGCGGCCTCCATCGCCCTCCACGAGAGCGAAGGCTTCGCCATCGTCGGCCGTCTGCCGACGCTCGGCCACAAGTTCGGCCTGTGGCTCGATTCGGTGCTGATGCAGCGCCCGCTCGGCACCGGCGCTTCGACGCCGCCGTCGCGGCCGATCGCCTAGCTCCGAACTCGTCCGGCGGGCTCAGGCGTCGACCAGGCGCAGACGGGCGGGCTCGAGGAAGCGCAGCACATTCGCGAGGTCATGGCCGCGCTTGAGGATATGGCCGGTTGCCGCGATCAGCGCGTAGGCGCCCTGCCGGCGGGCGAGCTTCGGCTGCTTGACGATCCGGTAGAGGGGGGTCTCCGAGGTTCGGCGGTACACCGAGAACACCGCCTCCTCGCGGCGCTGATCGATGGCGTAGTCGCGCCATTCGCCCTCGGCGACCTTGCGGCCGTACACCCTCAGGATCTGGTCCAGCTCGCGCCGGTCGAAGCAGGTGAGCTGGGTCGTCGTCTGGTCATTGCGGGCGGCGAGGACGACGACGCTCGTCCGGCCGCCGGAGGGCTCTCTGTCTTCCACCTCGTAGGGTCTCCTCCGCCGTCATCTTCCGGTCATGATCGCCCCGTTGCCGGGCTCTGGCAAGAGCCGGAAACGCCCGCCCCCGCTGCCACCGGCGCCCGCATTCATGGAGACCGCGGAGCCGGGCAGAAATCACGATTTCGCCCCTATTGCGCCTAGGGCCGGCCACGTTGGGCCCCGATGATCCGAACGTTGCTTGCAGACGGTTCGGTTCGGCGAAGGCTTCGGTAATTCTCAGCCCCCCAGCCCCCCGGGGTCAACGCTGGACCGGTCCATCTTGCCTTGGCAGGAACTGCGCAACGATTTGGCCGGCGCTCTGCGCCGGCCATTTTCTTTTAGGGTGCCGGGCTCGACGGCCTTGAATCCCCGTCCTCGACCGGCGATATGACGGCCGATTTCGCCGGACCATTCGGGGGCTCCGATCGACATGACTGAACAAGTGGACGGACAGCGCGAGACGCGCAGCTTCGAAGCGGAGGTGTCCAAGCTCCTCTCGCTCATGGTGCACTCGGTCTATTCGAACCGGGACGTCTTCCTCCGCGAACTCATCTCCAACGCCGCCGACGCCTGCGAGAAGCTCCGGGTCATCGCGATCGAGAAACCGGAGCTGCTGGCCGAGGATCCCGACTTCCGCATCACTCTCGTCCCCGACAAGCGCGACGGGACCCTCGCGATCCTCGACAACGGCATCGGCATGGACCGCGACGAGCTCGCCGGCAATCTCGGCACCATCGCCCGCTCCGGCACCCGCGCCTTCCTCGACGGCCTCTCCGGCGGGGCCGAGGGCTCCACCCTGATCGGCCAGTTCGGCGTCGGCTTCTATTCGGCCTTCATCGTCGCGAAGTCGGTCGAGGTGACGTCGCGGAAGGCCGGATCCGACGAGGCGTGGCGCTGGACGTCGGATGGCCAGGGGATGTTCACGATCGAGCCGGTCGCCCTCGATGCGGCGCCGGCCCGCGGCACCCGCGTCCTCCTCCGGCTTGCCGACGACGCCACGCAATATTCCGAGCAGGACACGCTCGAGCGGGTCGTTGCCGAATATTCGGCGCATGTCCCGGTGCCCATCTTGCTCCAGCTCGGCGACGGTGCCGCGGACAAGACGCTCGCCGATGGCAGCGCGCTGTGGCGGAAGCCGAAGTCGAGCGTCACCGAGGCGGAGTACGCCGAGTTCTACGGCCATGTCAGTCACCAGTTCGACGAACCAGCGCTCACCATCCATTACCGCGCCGAGGGCCGCCACGAATATTCGGTGCTGCTCTTCGTCCCCTCGATGAAGCCGCTCGACCTGTTCGACCCGGACCGCCGGGGGCGGGTCAAGCTCTACGTCAAGCGCGTCGTCATCCCCGACGAGGCGAAGATCCTGCCGGCCTGGCTGCGCTTCGTCCGCGGCGTGATCGATTCGGAGGACCTGCCGCTCAACCTCTCCCGGGAGATGCTGCAGAAGAACCCCGTGCTCGAGGCGATCGGCAAGGGGGTCACGACGCGCATCCTGTCGGATCTCGACAAGCTCGCCAACGACGACCGCGAGCGCTTCGAGAAGGTCTGGGACGCCTTCGGGCCGGTGCTCAAGGAGGGCCTCTACGAAGACGCCGAGCGGCGCGATGCGCTCTACAAGATCGCGCGCTTCCGGACTACGACCGGCGACGGCTCCTGGCGCAGCCTCGCCGACTATGTCGCCGCACTCCGGCCCAACCAGACCGCCATCTACTATGCCCTCGGCGACGATGCCGAAGCGATCCGCCGGAGCCCGCAGCTCGAGGGCTATGCCCGGCGGGGCGTCGAGGTGCTGGTCCTCTCCGATCCGGTCGACGCCTTCTGGGTCCGCACCGCGCTCGGCTACGACGGCAAGCCCTTCCAGTCGGTGACGCAGGGCGCGGCCGACCTCGACAAGATCCCCGTCGCCGAGGGTGGCGAGGAGACGGAAGCGGCGTCCGAGAGCGCCGTCGCGACGCTGGCCGCGCGCTTCAAGCAGACGCTCGGCGACAAGGTCAACGCCGTGCGTCCTTCGGCCCGCCTCACCACCAGCCCGGTCTGCCTGGTCGCTGCCGATCTCGGCCTCGACCGGCAACTGGAGAAGCTCCTTTCCGCCAACGACCAGCTCAAGGCCCGCTCGGCGCCGGTGCTCGAACTCAACCCCAGCCATCCGCTCATCAGGGCGCTCGCCGACAAGGCGAGCGCCGGCGAAGCCGGCGAGGCGATCGACGACGCCGCCGTGCTGCTCTTCGGCGAGGCCCGCATCCTCGACGGCGAACCTCCGGAGGACCCGGTGGACTTCTCCCGGCGCATCGCCCGGCTCATCGAGCGCGGCCTGGGATAGCGAATCGCCTACCCCACGACGTTCCGCGGGGTGCCGCGCCGGAAGGCCTCGATGTTGTCGACCAGCTGGTCGGCGAGCACCTGCTGGCCTTCGCGGCTTGCCCAGGCGACATGCGGCGTGAGGATGAAGTTGGGCAGCTCGAGCAGGGCCATCAGAGGGTGATCGGCCGGCGGCGGCTCGGCGGTGGCGACATCGAAGCCCGCACCGGCGATCCGGCCCGATCGCAGCGCCGCGCCGAGGGCGATCTCGTCGACCAGCCCGCCGCGCGAGGCGTTGATCAGGATCGGCCGGCGCTCCATCGCGGCGAGCTCGGCGGCACCGATCAGGTTGCGCGTTCCCGGTGTCAGCGGACAGTGGAGCGTGACGATGTCGCTCCGTCGCAGCATGACATCGAACGGCACATAGGGCTCGGAGGGTGCCGGGTCGCCCTTCCGACCGGCGAAGAGCACCTCCATCCGGAAGGCGCGGGCGATGTCGGCCACCGCACGGCCGAGCGAGCCGCGCCCGACGATGCCGATGGTCGAGCCGGCGAGGTCGCCGATCGGATGGTCGAGGAAGCAGAACTGGCTCGACGTCTGCCAGCGGCCGGACCGCACGGAATCGCGATAGGCGAGAAGGCTGCGGCGCAGCGCGAAGATCAGCGCGAAGACATGCTCCGGCACCGTCGTCGTCGCGTAGTCCCGGACATTGGAGACGACGACGCCCCCCGCCTTTGCCGCCTTGACGTCGACCATGTCGGTGCCGGTGGCGCAGACCGCGATGAGGCGGAGCTTCGGCGCCGCGGCGATGGCCGCCGCACCGATCGGCACCTTGTTGGTGATGACGATCTCGGCGTCCCGGATCCGGGCCGCGACCTCGTCGGCGCCGGTCCGCTCATGCACGGTCAGGCGGTGGGGAAAGTCGGGCTCGCGGAGATGGGTTTCCGGCGAAAGCGACTCGCGGTCGAGGAACACGATCTCGGCCGGGGCTGCGTCCTGCATGGTTCTCCCTTGTGCTTGGGTCGCGGCGCCAGCGGCACGGCGCCGGTGGTGGCGATTTCGAGCTTCCAGTCCGCCGCGGGCGTTCCGGCGAGATCGAGATGGCTCACCATGTAGCGCAGCCGCTCGGTATCCGCACTGCGCGACGTGCAGAAGCGGTCCTGGAGGTGGAACGGCGGCCGGATGGACTTGTCGCGGATCCAGCCCGCGGCGGCGTCGCGGTGGCAGAAATTCGCGGCGAAGGCGTTGAGCGCCACCTCGTACTCCGTGGACCGGAGACGCGTCACCACGAAAGCGCCCGCCCGTCGAGGGCGGCGATCAGCTTGGCATCCTGGCCGTAGATGTCGTTGCGGAAGTTCGGCAGGCCGTGGTCGACCCAGGCGGTGAAGTAGGCGATGTGGACCGGGAGCGGCTCGGCGAGGTTGACGACGGTGCGCTTCTGCGACGCGACGACCGCCTCGATGCGGTTCATGTCCCAGCCGGGCACACCGCCCACGGCAAGCACCTGGACGGCGAGCTCCAGCGGCCGGGCGAGACGGATGCAGCCGTGACTGAACGCCCGCTCCGCCTTGTCGAAGAGGTTCCGCGACGGGGTATCGTGCAGATAGACGTCGAACTGGTTGGGGAACATGAACTTGACCCGTCCGAGGGCATTGTTCGGGCCCGGCCGCTGGCGGAGCCGGAAGGGGAAGTTGCCCGGCCCGTACTGGCTCCAGTCGATCGCGGTCAGGGGATAGACCGTATCGCCGCGCACCGCCTCGAAGCCCGCCGCAGCCCGCGCAGCCGGGTTGGTCTTGAGCCTGGGCAGCTCCTCCTTGACCGCGATGCCGTGCGGCACGTTCCAGTACGGGTTGAACTCGAGATAGCGGATGCGGTCGCTGAACACCGGCGTCTTGGTATAGGGCTTGCCGACCACGACGTTCATCCGCTCGGCGAGGCGGCCGTCGGCGACGCGCCGGAGCTCGAATCCGGCAATGTTGACCATGAGGTGATTGCGGCCCAGGTCCGGCGGCATCCAGCGCCAGCGCTCCATCGACAGCACGATGTCCTGGACACGGGTCGCGACCGGCACGTTGAGCGCCGCGATCGTGCCCTTGCCGACGATGCCGTCGACATCGAGCCCGTGGCGGCGCTGGAAGGCCCTGACGACAGCGACCAGCGCATCGTCGTACGTCTCAGCACCGCCGGGCGGGGCGTTCGGGTCGGCGCCGTCGGTGACCGCCAGCCGGGCCCGCAGCGCCGGGACACGTGCATCGCTCATCCCCGGCTTGAGCGACTCGCCGAGCGGCACGGTCGGCCAGCCGCCGGCCGCGGCGAGGGCGCGATAATCGGCAAGCGCGGCGCGGAGGTCGGCATAGTCCGGCGCCTGCGGCTGCCAGGCGAGGAAGAAGCGGTCGAGGTCGGGCGCCGCGCCGACGGCGACGAGCGCCGCGACCTGGTCGATCGCGCGGCCCTCCTGGAAGAAGTCGGGATCGACCTTGTGCGGGAGGAAGCGCCCCACCTGCAGGTCCGAAGCGTATTGGAGGAAGGCGGCCGAATAGTGCAGTTCGACGATCGCCCGCCCCCGCGAACTGGTCTGAGGGGCGGCGACCATCAGCTTCTCGAGCTGGTCGGCCGGATAGGCGCCGGGATCGAGGCCGTCCTCGGCGGCGTTCCGGAGCCAGGCGACGAGTTCGGCGGCCCGTTCCTCGCCGAGCCACAGGATCGGCCGCGATCCGTCGGCGTAGTACGCGGTCAACGCTTCACCCCGCTGGCGGACGGGCAGCGGCAGGCCGGGCTCGCTGGCGAGAAGGTGGACGATCTCGGCCCGCAACGCGACGCGATCCGCCGGGGAGAGGGGCGCGACGGCCGCCTGCCCGGCGCCGGCGGCGAACCACAGGGCGACGAACGCGAGGACGGCGGCGAGCGGCCGTATGGCTGCAATGGCTGTGGTCACGGTCGGCGCGGCTCCGGTCATTGCATCGGCGGCGCGTAGAGGATGCCGCCCTCGGTCCACAGCGCGTTGACCCCGCGGCGGATGCCGAGTGGCGACGATTCGCCGAGGTTCCTGTCGAAGATCTGGCCGTAATGGCCGACGCTCGCGACCGCGCGCGCCAGCCAGTCCTCGGCAAGCCCGAGCGGCGCGACGGCCGCGTTGCCGAGGGCGACGGCCCGGTCCGGATTGCCCTCCACCGATTCGTCGGTGATGCCGAGTTCCTCGGCGTTGATCAGCCCGTAGAGGGTCCACCGGACGAGGCCGGTCCACGCCGGGTCGCCGTCCCGGGTCACCGGCCCGAGCGGCTCCTTGGAGATGATCTCCGGCAGGATCACGTAGTCCTCCGGCGATGGCAGTACGGATCGCTCGGCCGCGAGTGCCGACGCATCGGCGGTGAAGACGTCGCAGTCGTGGGAGGCGAAGGCCATGCGGGCCTCCGGACGCGAGGTGAAACGGACGAAGGAGACATCGAGGTCGTTCGCCATGAACCAGGCGGCGGCATTCTCCTCGGTCGTCGTCCCCTTGACGACGCAGACGCGCGCACCCTGGAGCTGGAGTGCGCTGCTCATGCCGTCGACGGCATGGGCCAGGAAGCCCTGTCCGTCGTAGTACGCGATCCCTGCGAATTCGAGGCCGCCGAGGTCGCGCGAAAGCGTCCAGGTCGAGTTCCGCGACAGCACGTCGATGCTGCCGGACCGGAGCGCGTCGAAGCGGGCTGCGGCGGACAGCGGCACGTACTCGACGGCATCGGGATCGCCCAGCGCCGCCGCGGCGATGGCGTGGCAGATGTCGACATCGAAGCCGGACCAACCGCCGTCCGCGTGCCGCACGGAGAAGCCGGGAAGCCCGTCGCTGACCCCGCAGACCACTGCGCCCCGCGCCTTCACGTCGTCGAGCGTCCCGGCCTGCGACGCCGCTGCGCCGAGCGTGGCCATCATCACCGCACCGCAGATCCGCCCAAGCACAGAGGTTCCTCCTGCCGAATCACCGCACCAAGGGAATCAGGCAAATGGCGGCGGCACAACATCGCCGCCCGGGACCTGGCCGGGACCCGCCCCGCGGCGGAGCCTCCGCGTTGACATTTGCGCGAGATGGCTCGAGGCAGGGGCATCAGCAGGCGGCACGGGAGAGGCGGGCATCGGACAGGAAGCCCGCCGCGGCTGGGCCCGCCGAAGACAGGGACGACAGCCCCGATGCGCCCGAACATCAGACCCGCCGACCCGGGCGACCTGCCTGCGATCACGGCAATCTACAACGACGCCGTGCGCCACACGACGGCGATCTGGAACGACACCGAGGTCGACATCGAGAACCGTCGCGCATGGCTCGAGGGCCGCGTCTCCCTCGGCTATCCGGTGCTCGTCGCCGACCTCGAAGGCGCGCCCGTCGCCTACGGCTCCTTCGGCGACTTCCGCGCCTTCGACGGCTACCGCTTCACGGTCGAGCACTCGGTCTATGTCGCCGAGGCCGCCCGCCGCCGCGGCATCGCCTCGGCGCTGATCACGGAGCTGGGCGTGCGGGCGGCCGCCCTCGGGAAGCGCGTGATGGTCGCCGGCATCGCCGCCGACAATACGGCCTCGATCGCGCTCCATGCCCGGCTCGGCTTTGTCGAGACCGGGCGCATGCCGGAAGTCGGCCACAAGTTCGGCCGGTGGCTCGATCTCGTGCTCATGCAGAAGTCGCTGCAGCCGCCTCAGGCGGCGTGGCGCGTCGCGTCGGCGCCGTAGTAGTTGATGTAGCGCGTGTTGATGCGCTCGACCGGCAGCACGATGAACACGTCCGTGGTGCCGAACTGATGGTCGATGACGGCGTCCTCGCAGATATAGGCGCCGAGCCGCAGGTATCCCTTGATCAGCGGCGGCAGCGCACGGAGCGCCGACATGTCGGGCGTGCCGGGGGCGGCGAGCTCGTCGATCGAGACGCCCCGCCCCGGCAGCGCGCACACGCGCCATTCGGGCGGGGTCGGCGCGGCCTGGCGGAGGAGCCCGAGCTGGGGCGCGAGGAGTCGCGCGTCGACGCCCTCGAGCGATGCGCAGCCGATCATCACGTCGATATTGTGCTGGCGGACATAGCTCCAGATGCCGTGCCAGAGCAGTTCCACCGTGCGCTTGGTCCGGTAGGGCTTGAGCACGCAGGAGCGGCCGAGTTCGAGAAACACGCGCTGCGGGTGGCGCGCCAGCAGCGGGGCGAGATCGAACTCTCCGGCCGAATAGAAGCCCTTCCGCTTGCTTGCGACCTCCTGGCGAAGCAGGCGGTAGGTCCCGACGATCTCCGGCGCTCCGACCGCGGCATGATCCAGCACCAGGAGGTGGTCGCAGATGCGGTCATAGGGGTCGCGATCACGCCCCGAGAACATGGCGCGGACATTGGCGACCGCCGACATCTCCTCGTAGAAGACGCTGTAGCGCAGGCGCTGCGCCTGCTTGACCTCTTCGCCGGATCGGGCAAGCCGTACCTCGAGACTGCCCAGGCGCCCGAGCGCCCCCCCGTTGGGGTCGAATCGTCGCCGCCCAAGCCGCATTCCGCCGGCGAAGCGCTGCGGCATCAAAGGCAGATAAGCCATGGTGCCTCCCTCGCGCGGGGATCGACCCGCCAGACCGAGAATCGCCCGGACCGCCACCGGCCGCAAGTCGATTCTCGTGAGACTGTAATGTTTCGTGAGCGCTTTGTCTTGCCGGAGCGTCGTGGCCCACGCCGCGTGCCCCATGCACAGGGAGGTAAAGCACGGAATTTCGACAGTCCCGTGACGGGGGGCGTTCCTCAGGCGGCGTCGCGGCGCTCGCCGGCGGCGGCCAGCGCGGCGCGGAGCGCATCCGGCGCGACGGGCTTCTCGAGCACGGAATCGATGCCCGCGGCCAGGGCCGCACGCCGCGTCTCGGGTAGGGTATCGGCCGTGAGCGCGACGATCGGCGTCGACCGCCGGCCGTGGCTGCGCCCATGGGCCCGGATTCGCGCGGCGGCCGCGAGGCCGTCGAGCCCCGGCATATGCAGGTCGAGGA
>JAEZEN010000628.1 GCA_023433185.1 Pseudomonadota bacterium
GCGCGGGCGGCCGCGGCAGCCTGTTCCGGCGTGGTCGGTTCCATCACGCGTCTCCCTTCGGCGCGAAGGCGGGGTGGACGACAGCGCCGTCGCGGGTGAGGTTCGTCGCCTTGACCAGATCGTCGTCCCAGTTGACCGCGACGGTCTTGCTCGCCTTGTCGATCAGGGTCTCGACGAAGGCATAGAGGTTGCGCGCGTAGAGCGCGGATGCGCTTGCCGCGATGCGGCCGGGCACGTTGAGATAGCCGACGATCCTGACGTCGCCGACTTCGGCCACCGCGCCCGGCTTGGCGCCCTCGACATTGCCGCCGCGCTCGACCGCGAGGTCGACGAGCACCGAGCCCGGCTTCATCGAGGCCACCATCTCGGCCGTCACCAGCCGCGGCGCCGGGCGCCCGGGGATCAGCGCCGTGGTGATGACGATGTCCTGCTTCCTGATGTGCTCGGCGACCAGCGCCGCCTGCTTGGCGCGGTACTCGGCCGACATCTCCTTGGCGTAGCCGCCGGCGGTCTCGGCCTGCTTGAACTCGTCATCCTCGACGGCGATGAACTTCGCGCCGAGCGACTCGACCTGCTCCTTGGCGGCCGGCCGCACGTCGGTGGCCGTCACCACGGCGCCCATGCGGCGGGCGGTGGCGATCGCCTGGAGGCCGGCGACGCCGGCGCCCATGACGAAGACGCGGGCGGCCGGCACGGTGCCGGCGGCGGTCATCATCATCGGCAACGCCCGGCCGTAGTTGGCGGCCGCGTCGATCACCGCCTGGTAGCCGGCAAGGTTGGCCTGGCTCGACAGCACATCCATCACCTGGGCACGGGTGATGCGCGGCATGAATTCCATTGCGAAGGCCGCGACCCCGGCGCCGGCCATCGCCGCGACGGCATCATCCTGGCCGTAGGGGTCCATGGTGGCGACGACGATGGCGCCGCGCTTGAAGAGCGGCAGTTCGGCGGCCTCCGGGCGGCGCACCTTGAGGACGATGTCGGCATTGGCGAGGGTCGCCGCGGCGTCGGTGGCAATGGTCGCGCCGGCGGCGGCGAATTCGGCGTCGGTGATGCGGGATCCGGCGCCCGCCCCGGCCTGGACCGTGACCTCAGCGCCGAGGCCGACGAACTTCTTCACCGTCTCGGGCGTCGCCGCGACGCGGGTCTCGGTCCCGTCCGTTTCGCCCGGAATGGCAATCTTCATGGCTCAATCCGCTCGGAGGTCGATGGCAGTGCCGGTCCGTGGCCCGCGCCCCGGAATGGCCGGGGCTCTCGGCAGTCACCTCAAAGCAGGAAAAATGCCATGAGGATCAGGACGATGACGATGGCGATCGTGACCCACTTGGTCATGCCCAGGAAGAGTTCGTATGCCGCAAGGTGGTCCTTGTAGTCGACCCCGGTCGCGGTGCCGATCTCGACGGCGCCATGCTCGGCCATGCTCACCTCTCTCGCGAAGATCCCCTGATCTGCGCCGCTTTATAGGCAATGCCGCCGCGCCGCACAATGCGCCCGATCGAATCGGCATGCGTTCGGGCAGCCTTTTCCTCGCCCGTACGGCGGTCTCGTCGATTCCGCTCCCCGCTATTCGTCGGGAAGGGGAAGGCAGGCGATCAACGCCCGCGACGTGATGGAGCATGAGATGAGACTGTGCACCTACCTCCTCTTCAACGGCGACTGCGCCGATGCCTTCCGCTTCTACGAGCAGGCGATCGGCGGGCGCAATCTCGAGTTGCTTCCGCATCGGGGCACACCGGCGGCCGCGCATGTGCCGGCCGACTGGCAGGACAAGATCATGCATGCCTGCCTCGAGGTGGGCGATGCCGCCCTGATGGGCTCCGATGTGCCGCCCGAGCACCGCAAGCCTCCTGGCGGGTTCTCGGTCTCCTACCAGGCCGCGGACGAGGCCGAGGCCGAGCGGATCTTCGCGGCACTGTCTGAGGGCGGCACCGTCACCATGCCGATGGAGGCGACGTTCTGGGCGAAGCGCTTCGGCATGCTGATCGACCGGTTCGGCATCCCGTGGATGATCAACGGCCCGGCGGCGGAGGCCTGACCATGGCGGACGGCGGAAGCCTTTACGGGAGGCCTCGCGCCCGTATAGGACTGGCGGCTCCGGCAACCGAGGAGTCGGCGATGTCCTACATGATGCTGATCATCGAGGAGCCCGGCGAACGCGAGCGCCCGCCGGAGGCGGAGCGCCGCGAGCGCTACCGCACGATGCGCGCATACGCCGATTCGCTCCAGGCGCGCGGCCTGCTCAGGGCCGCCGAATCGCTCGCTCTGCCGGGAAGCGAGACCGTGCGCGTCCGGGGGCGGGGCGACAGCCGCGCGATGATCGACGGTCCGTTTGCCGAGACGAAGGAGATCGTCGGCGGCTTCTTCTACCTCGATTGCGAGACGCGCGAGGAGGCCATCGCCATCGCCTCGGAATGCCCCGCGGTGGACTGGGCGACGGTCGAGGTCCGCCGGATCGCCACCTGCTACGAGGATGGCGCCTGAGGCGCGTCAGGCCGGTAAGGTCACGCGCCGGAGCGTGAGGTTGATGCGCCCGCCCGCCGGCAGCCAGTCGCGGAGCAGCGTCGAGGTGCCGGGATAGATGCGGTCGACGCCGTGGAAGGCGTGGCGCGCCGCCCCGCCGAGGAC
>JAEZEN010000631.1 GCA_023433185.1 Pseudomonadota bacterium
ACCTACCTCTTGGTTCCGATCCTCCTCCTCTTCGCCCTGCTCCTCATCGCCGTGATCCGCTCGCCGAGCCTGGTGACCCAGTCGGGCATCGGCAGCGCGGTGATCGTCGCGGCACCACTGGTGCTCGCCACCTATGCGCTGATGGCGACCGTGATCGCGGGTCGCGTCACGGTCGACCTGTCGATCGGCCCGCACATCGGCTTCATCAACGTCACCCTCATCCAGGTCCACGGCGCGGGCGGCCTCGAGACGCCGGTCGCCTTCTTCCTCTATGCGATCGCGGTCGGCGTCCTCTACCAGTTCGTCGTCGGGCTGATCATCGTCTACGTGCGCGTCCAGCCGATCATCGTCGCGCTCTCGGGCTACCTCGCCCTCTCGGGGCTGAACCTCGTCATCCTGCCGCGCCCCGGAGGCGTCGCGCCGGACTGGATGTTCGACTGGGGAGCAGGAACGACCATCATCTCGCCGCCCCTGATCATCGTCGTCGTGGCCACCGTCGGCTGGCTGCTCTTCACCCGCTCCGCCTTCTACACCCACCTCCGCCTGATGGGCTCGGACGAGCGCGCCGCCTATACGAGCGGCGTGCGGATCACCGCGGTCCGCCTCGGCGCCCATGTGATCGCCGGCATCTTCGCCGGCCTGTCGGCGATCACCTTCACGTCGCTGATCAGCTCCGGGGACCCGAACCAGGGCACGACCTACACCCTCATCGCGGTGACGGCGCTGGTGCTGGGCGGGGCGAGCCTCGCCGGCGGAAGGGCCAGCATCTTTGGCGCCCTTCTCGGCGCGGTGAACCTCTACCTCATCACCTTCGTTCTCGCGACGTTCAACTTCGGCGCCGTGCAGAGCTTCGTTACCGATCTTGCCTACGGCACGATCCTCGTCGTCTCGCTACTCATCACCATCGCCCTGCCCTACTTCCAGCGCCGGCTTCGCATGGTCTCGCCGCTGCTGTTCTTCGTCGTCCTGTCGATCCCGACGCTCGGCGTCATCATCAACCGCACCTTCGACTACGATGCCCTGACGGCCCCTGCCCTGAGGGCGGCGGTCGACGGCGGGGCGGCGGCCGAGCCGCCGCTGCCGGCACCGGCCTTCATCTTCGAGGACACCGCCGCCGCGGCGAGCCTCGACATCCCCGACGGCATCGCCACGCTTGCGCTCGTTGCCTGCCTCGTCATCGCGATCCCCGTCCTGCTCCGGGTCGTGGTCTCGCGCTCGGGCAAGGCGAGCATCACCCCCGCCGTGGCCATCGTGGTCGCCGCGCTTCTGCTTCTCGGCTTCTATTTCGGCGTGCACCGCGACGTCCTCGTGGGCGTCCCGGCGGTCCCCGTGGAGGCGGCGCCATGACCCGCGGCTCGCCGCTCCTCACCTGGCTCGGGCTCGCCATCGCCTTCCTGGTCGCCGGCCTCGGATTCATCCTCGGCTTCGTCCAGAATCTCCCTGCGCTCGAGGTCTTCTTCTATTCAGTCGCGACCTTCGCGATCATCGCCTGGGTGTGGCGCTACTACACGACGCCGTCGGCGAGCCTCGGCACGCGGAGCGACGGCTTCACCCGCGTACAGGTGGCGACGGCCGGCCCGGACGACAGCGACGCCACCGGCGAGACATCGCCGCGGGCCGAGTTCCGCGCCTTCCTGCGGACCCACCGCGTGGTGCTGCTTTCGGCCGCGGCGCTGATCATCGGCTTCCTGATCGCCTCGGCCACGGTCACCGGCTTCCTCACGCTGATCAACATCGTCTCCGGCCTGATCCTCCTTGGCCTCTTGGTTCTCGCCGTCACGGTGAGCAAGTTCTTCGCCCAGAACCGCAGCGCCTTCATCGGCATCATGGTGCTCGTCGCCCTCTTTGCGGTCGGTTCGATCACCGTCGACGGCTTCTTCTCGGCGCAGAACATCAAGTCGATGCTGCTCTTCGCCTCATTCCTCGGCCTCGCCTGCATCGGCCAGACGCTGGTGGTGCTGCTTGGCGGCCTCGACCTTTCGATCCCCTTCGTGATCGGCGCGGCCAATGTCGGCCTCCTCTACCTGATCGGGCTCGGCGTCCCGTCGTGGCTCGCCGTGCTCCTCATCCTCCTCGCCGGGGCGCTGATCGGCCTCCTCAACGGCTTCCTCAGCTACCGCCTCCAGGGGCAGGCGCTGATCGTGACGCTCGGCACGGGCTTCGCCGTCTCCGGCGGCACGCAGATCCTGACCTCGATCGGCTCGAGCTTCGCGGGCAACGTGTTCGGCACCGTGCCGGACTGGCTCAAGAACCTTGCCGCCATGAGCGGCAAGACCCTGTGGCTCGACGTGCCGCCGGTGATCGTCATCTGGATCGCGGCGGCGATCCTCCTGACCTTCGGCCTCAAGCACACCTACTATGGCCGCCAGCTCTACGCGCTGGGCGGCAACCGCACCTCGGCGGCGCGGCTCTCGATCTCGGAGCGGCGCTACTGGGTCGGCGTCTACGCGATCAGCGGCTGCACATCGGCGCTGACCGGCGCGCTGCTCCTCGGCTGGAGCGGCGGCGGGTTCATCGGTGTCGGCCAGCCCTACCTGTTCATGACGCTGGCCGCGGTCGTGGTGGGCGGCACATCGCTGCTCGGCGGCTACGGCGGCTACGGCTTCACCGTGATCGGCGTGCTGGTGCTGCAGGTGCTGACCTCGTTCCTGGTCGGCGTCGGGCTCAGGTTCGAGTGGCAGCAGGCGATCATCGGACTCCTGATCCTGCCCATGGTCGCGCTCTATGCGCGCACACCGCATATCAGGTCGCAGATATGACACTCCGAAGGGGGACGCACAGGTGAACCCGAACGTGATGGCCACGACCGACGTCGTCGGCGCCACCTTCTCGATGGTGCTGTTCGGCATGGCGGCGACGACGGTGCTGCTGCTTCTCGCGACCGGCTGGGTGGCGGGGCGATGGAAACTGCCCCTGGCGCTCTGCGCGCTGGTCACGCTGGTCGGCACGATCAGCTACTTCGATGCTAGGGCCGCCTGGCTGGCCACGCAGGACATCCCCATCGTCTACCAGTACGCGGCCTGGATCGTGACGATCCCCCTCCAGGTGATCGCCCTGTTCTTCTTCGTCGCCACGGTGCAGACTCCCTCGACCGCGCTGTTCTGGCGCCTGCTGGTGGTGGCGGTCGCGACCATCCTCGCCCGCTACATGGGCGATGCCGGGCTGATGAACCCGACCCTCGCCTTCCTGATCGGAATCGTCGGCTGGCTCTACATCCTCGGCGAGTGCTTCTTCGGGCAGATGGCCGAGATCGTCGCCCGCAGCGACGACGAGAGCTTGCAGCGCGGCTATTTCTGGCTCCGGCTGATCATCACGGTCGGCTGGGCGGTCTACCCGCTCGGCAACTTCATCCTGAGCTTCGGCGGCGGCACCGATACCGGCGGCTTCGCCATCGCCTACAACCTCGTCGACTTCCTGAACCGCATCGCCTTTGGGCTCACCTTCCTGACCGTCGCCCTCGCGGGCGCAAGGAGCACGCCCCGATGAGCATCATCGCCCGCCGGCCCAGCGCCGCACGAGCAATTCCTGACGGAGGGGTCCGCCAATGACCGGCGCAGACATCATCGCGTTCATCATACTCGCCGCGATCGTCATCGCGGTCCTCGCTTACCTCCTGCACTGGCTCTACCG
>JAEZEN010000009.1 GCA_023433185.1 Pseudomonadota bacterium
ACGCCGGTGCGCGCTCGCCAAGGTCGACCTTGGATTTGCTTAGGTCGATCAGGATACCGCTTGCCACCAGCAGGAACAGCACAGCGCAGAAAACCAGCACCACGTTGTGATGGCGGCGGTTCGATGCGGCGACCGACGCCCTCGATCAGTGTGATCGCGACCACCGCTTCTCACCGGGACGACGACCGGCGCTGCTGATCTATCGCGTCATCTGCGTGGACGAGGACACGAGGCTCTGGCAAGCGGAAGACCTTGGCAATCTCCGCGTCGCGCTCAATGCGCTGATCTTAGTGTTCCGTTGCTCGGCGTGAAAGGGGAAGCCCTTGGCAATCTGGCTCCGGAGCCGTCAGTCTTGACAAAACAGGAGCCGATAGCGGAGCCGCCTGTGTGCAGCAGATCTCCCTCGCCGCCGAGACCGCTGCGGACGAATACAGCCTCAGCCCTCCAGTATGCCTCCAGGTGAAGGCCGTGACTCGTCTTCGGCAGCTTTGCGAAGGGCGCGTGACACACGCTCATCAAAGACAGCGTTTATCATTTCCTCGATCTCTTCGGTTATCTCGAGGGCTTGAAATTGATTCAGGAGACTCTTACCGAAGCTGCCCTTGATATTCGTTTGAATCTTTCTAGTAAGCTGGCTTCTTGCATTTGTGATGGGGTGAGGTGATCCGAATTCTTCCTGGCACGTCGTACTAGAAAAATAGCCTCGTATTCGCTTCCATTTTCCCACACTAGTTTCTAATGTGACCATCTCGGTCCTCCGTTTCTTTGAACCCGACCACTTGGCGTAGAGCGGGAACGCTCGGCCTGGTCCTTCACTCAAGGACCTCGCATAGCGGCCTTCAACGCGCGCCTCCAGAACTCGTCGGCTTCTCGACGATCTTCTGTGGCAAAGTCGCGATATTCTATTGCCTCGCCCAAAACAGCAAACCGCGCATGTTCCATGATAGCAGCGCACACATCGAGGAGCGCAAAGACCTGCGTATAACTGGGGAGACCTGACGAAGGGCGGTCGAAAAGTCTATGGGCAAGTCGAGTATCCCTCAGCTCGCGCAGTAGCCGTTGCGAATCCCTTCCGCTCCACTGGCGTCGGTGGGCGCGATACGTTTGGACGGCGGAGGCAACATGCTTTTCGACCGAGCGGGCATTGCTGGCAACCATCATGGCAATCTTGGTCTCGCTTCGCATGCGCTCGACAAGAAAATTTCGGACCCTTTTCTGCGCCATCAAGTGAACCAGCATCGGAATCGACGCAACCTGCCGACTATTTCTTGGGAAGCGACGGCTGCCTTCATCGAGTGCACGAGAGAGAGTCAATGCGAGATCGACGACTAAAGCGGCGCGGATTGTATTATAACTAGCCGCGCCGTAAACGTTGACGTTTCCCGTCCTCAGGATTATGTCGTTCGCGGCCTCTAATGTCGCTCTGATCTGAAGGCCTCGCAGGACTTCTTTGTCCAGTTCCTGGGCAAACATGTCCAGGCGCCGGATTGCCTCCAACAGCGAGATCGTCTTTCGGGTCTTACGCTTCTTGGCCATTCACTGCGCCCCTTTACAGTCACCCCGGGTGCGCGACCAACGCGATGCCGGCGACTAGATCGATCCGCGGGCCGGACAGCCGATGACCGTCACAAGGCGCCGTTCTTCGGCCGCCAAGCCGTGAGCGCCGGGTGGCGCGAAGGTCGGCCAATCGACAGCGCGCGACGGAACTAACTAACGCCTCGGGACGCGTTGGCAATCTCGGTGGTTTTGAAACCTCTCCTCGGTAGGCGAGAGTAACACAAAGACAACTGTGCAGTACGAGCTCCGCAGATCTCAATAAAGATCACTGCAGGCAAATTGTATTGTTGACGAGAGTTAGCAACGCCGCTAGAAGTTCCGATATTCCAATCTCGGAACTGTGCCCGGAGCCAACGCTTCGGGCATTTGCGTTTCGGAGGCTCGGCGATTGCGCATTGTCATCACCGAGCCCGACGATGTGCGCATTCGGTTCGAAGCGGCCTGCTTCCGCATTAGCGAGGGCTCGGCCAGGCAGGCCTTCTCGCTGGCCCTCAACAAGGAGGGGCGAAAGGCCTTCACCGCCCATCGCCGTGCCCTCACCGAGCAGTCATCGATCCCGCGCGGCGCCGTGACCGCGGCCATGAAGTTCAAGGCCTCGACGCGGTCGACGCTCGAGACCCGGATTATCGGCACCGGCCGGTACTTGTCCCTTTCGGTGTTCGGGGCGAAGCAATTCTCCTACGGCGTCCGCGCCAAGGTCTGGGGTCGGGCCCAGACCTTTCGGTCCGCCTTCGTCGTCAGCCGCTTCGGCGGCAATGTGTTCAAGCGGACGAGCAAAGCGCGCTTTCCGATCGAACAGCTCTGGGGTCCGGCGGTGCCGGTCGAGATGCTGCGCGACGAGGCGCTCGCGGCATGGGAGGCACAGCACGGCAAGGTGCTGCAGGAGGCACAACGCCTGATCGCATTGCCGTTCTCGATCGGAATACGAAAGTGACGGGTGGGGCGGGGCTAGGAGCCCCATTCCTCACGTCTGGGTTGCGCTGGCGCCGCAGCCCGGTTTTCGCGTGTTTTTTCTCTTCTCATTTTTCCATTTTGTTTTGGAAATGATCGGCCGATTTCCTGGGTTTTGGCCCCGCCAGACGCGATCTGGGAGGGGCTCGGAAATGGATGGAGCCGGTCTCAGTGCCAGCTTCCTCGGGCGATCTCGGGGGCGCTGGGCAGCCGCTCTACCCGTTGAGGGTCAAACGCTGTGTCTCGCAGCTGTTGAACTGAGCTCGATGCTCGCCACCACCCTTGAACGCGATCACGAGCAGGATCTCGCCGCAGTCTCCTGACAGCGTGAATGCCGCGGAGGCGCTGGGAAGAATTGGGTCGTAGTGTCCCCCGAGATTGTCCTCAACGACGTTCCCGGAACCGTCGATAGGGTATGCGCTTATGCTGGTCACCGTCCGCGATGTTTGGTTCACAAGCGACAGTGACACGCTGGCGGCGGTTGCTGCGGTGGATGTAAGCGCACCAACGACAGCGGCGACAATCAAACGCGAGAGCATTGATCCCTCAGAGTTACGAAGAGCTGAGCAATCCTAGCAAGGAGAGCTCGAGGCTCAACAGCCAACCGGGTGGCGGAGCAAACCGCCGCATGCTCGTCGCGGCCGACTCCCGACCGCAACCATCTTCCTTCCTGAACCCGTCGTGAGGCTTCGATGCTCGTCACCGATATCCTGGTCGAGCGGCTGGTGCCCTATGCGCGGAACCCGCGGAACAACGCGAAAGCGATTGACGCGGTCAAGGCGTCGATCGCCGAGTTCGGCTTTCGGCAGCCGATCGTCGTCGACGAAAGCATGGTTGTCATCGTCGGCCATACCCGGCTCGAGGCCGCGAAGGCCCTGGGTCTGACGACCGTGCCGGTCCACGTCGCCGAGGGGCTGACGCCGGCGCAGGCGCGGGCCTACCGGCTGATGGACAACCGCTCGCACGAAAACGCCGAGTGGGACGACGAACTTCTCAAGCTCGAGTTCGGTGATCTGAAGCTTGATGGCTTCGATCTCGATCTGACCGGGTTCGATACCGACCAGCTCTCCGAGCTGCTGGCCGAGGACTCGCTCGACGGTCTCACCGACCCCGACGACGCGCCCGACGTTCCCGAAAAGAGCTGCTCGCGGCCGGGAGATCTGTGGGCCCTAGGCGACCACCGCGTCCTCTGCGGTGATGCCACCGCCCTGGCCGACGTCGAGCGCCTGATGGGCGGCGTCCTCGCCGACATGGCGTTCACCGATCCGCCCTACAATGTGGACTACGGCGGCAAGGGCGGCGAGACGGCGCCGGGCAAGGGGCGCCGGATTCTCAATGACGCGCTGGGCGACGCTTTTGCCAAGTTCCTTGAGGCTGCCTGCACCAACCTGCTCACGGTCACCAAGGGCGCCTGTTACGTCTGCATGAGCTCGTCCGAGCTCCATACGCTTCAACGCGCCTGGCTCGATGCGGGCGGCAAGTGGTCGACCTTCGTCATCTGGGCGAAGAACACGTTCACCCTCGGCCGCTCGGACTACCAGCGCCAGTACGAGCCAATCCTCTACGGCTGGAAGGCGGGTGCCGAACATTTCTGGTGCGGGGCCCGGGACCAGGGCGACGTGTGGCACCACGACAAGCCGCGGGCCAACGATCTGCATCCGACAATGAAGCCGGTCGAGCTCGTCGAGCGCGCGATCCGCAACTCGTCGAAGTCGCGAGACATCGTGCTCGACCTCTTCGGCGGCTCGGGGACGACGTTGATCGCCTGCGAGCGCGCCGGCCGGGCGGCACGCCTGATGGAACTCGACCCGAAGTACGTCGACGTGATCGTCACCCGCTGGCAGGAGTTCACCGGCAAGGCCGCAACGCTGGAGGGTGACGACTCGACCTTTGGCGATGTGAAAGTGGCGCGCCGCGGGGCGGACACGGAGGACGAGGTCGCCCCGGTACGTCGACCGGCGTCATTCCGATCGGGCCGGGATGCCGTAGATGCCGTTGCGGGTGTCCATGAAAAGATCAAGCCGCGGCGGAAAGAACGTCAGCGTCGAATAAGCGACGAACTGCAGATCGAGCAGCAGGTGACCCAGGCGCCGAAGGCTCAGCGAACTCGAGCCGGTAGTGAGTAGCCATATCGACACGACCTGACCAACTACGACCGCGACGACGAACGTCGCGATGTCGAGGAACAGGATGTTCTCGCACAGGATGCCGGTGTAGGTCGTGAAGATGGCAATGATTGCGGCCGGCGGAACCAGCAGCGCAATCGCCTTTGCCGTCCATAGCTCACTCGGCCTCAGATCGAGGTTGGCACGCTCGATTGCCGCCCACAAGAGACCGGGCCAGAAGGCGAGCTTGAGGTGCTCCCAGATCGATTCGTTCACCGCCGCAACGAGCGCGACAGGTGGCCAGTATCCCGCCCACGCGAACGCGAAATGGAGAGCGGAACCGAGCGCAACGATGAACGCCATGCCCGCGGGCTCCCAGCGAAGAACCGCTCGTCGCGTCGATGCCGTGCTCATTCCATGACGATAGCCCCCACCTGCCCTTCTGCACGAGCGGCGGGGGCGATCACCACGGCCTATCAGCGGATGCGATAGACTCGACCCCTTCCCTCGACCTTCTCGGAGGTGACCTCGAGGCGGAACTTCTTCCTGAGCGCCCCGGCGATGGCGCCGCGCACCGTGTGCGGCTGCCAGCCGAAGGCGGCCACGATCTCGTCGATGGTGACGCCCTTCGGAGCCTTGAGCATCTCGATCAGCTGCGCCTGCTTGCTGTCGGCACGCGTGCGCGTCGGCTTCTCGTTCGTCGCGTTGGCGCCCTTCACAACGCGCGTCCGCCTCGGCTTCTCGGCGGCCGCGGTGTCAATTGCGGTGGCATCCTGCTCGATGCCGAGCGCCTGATAGGCGGCCGGAGTGACGTGGAGGGTGAGCGAGTGGTCCTCGTCGTCGCGGCGCCATATCGTCTCGTCGCGGTTGGCGCGGACCTCCTTCAAAAGGCCCTTGCCGATCAGGCTTGAGAGCACCTTGGTCACGGCGCCGCCCTTCAGCTTGGTGATGATCGGATAGACGGCGCCGTCGGGCCGCTCGCAGGCCTTGCCAAGGATGATGAGTTGGGTGTCGGTGAGCTTGGTCATCGGTGGCTCCTTCAGGGCTTCCGAGAGGGCCCGCGACCATCGCAGGCCTTCTATGACCCCAAGCCCCGCGTGCCGGCGGGGCAGGAGCAGGTGAGCGTCGCTGCTGCGCCTCAGTCGGCGAACTCGCCCTCGTGGAAGGCGCTGTGGGTGATGCGCTTGAGTTGCTCGGCGTAGTGGCTGAGCGTCCCGACATCACCCCAGGTGATCCGGTCGGGATCGGCGTGGAAGTGGTCGGCGCTGAGCTGCTGAAGGCGGGCGAGCATCGCATCGATCTCGTCCTTCTTCGCGATGAAGCCTGCTACCGCCGCGCTGTTGTCCCTGATCCTTGCCATGTTGCGTCTCCGTCTTGGTGATCGCATACAGGCGTGATCCACGGCAGAAGCCAAGTCGATAAGTCGATCATTTTGTTGCTTTTTCGGGCCGACGAGAGGCGGAGGCGCGGGTGGCCGAGCAGTCCGGTCTGATCCCGATCGGCCAGGCAGCACGCCTGCTTATGATTTCGGAAGAGCGCATCCGGCAGCTGCAGAAGCAGGGTTATGTCCCGAAGGCCGACAAGCGCGGCGTGGTGCAGCTCGTCGGCGCGGTCCAGGGCTACCTCCGCTACCTCAAGGACGACGAGAGGCGCTCGGCCAAGTCGGCCGCCGACAGCCGGGTTCGCGATGCCCGCGCGCTGGAGATCGAGCTTCGTATTGCCGAGCGCTCGCGGGACCTGATCCCACTGGAGGATGCTCTCGCCGACATGGCCGAGTTTGCAGCTGCTGTCCGGTCCGAACTGGCGGGGCTGCCGGCGCGGCTGACACGCATCATGGACGAGCGGCACAGGATCGAGACGGAAGTCGATGGTGTCCTCGCGCGCCTTTCCGAGCGAGCCGCTGAAAAGGCGGCAGCTCTGGGATCTGGCCGCGGCGATCCTCAAGCCCAGTCCCAAGCTGCCGCCGGATGAGTGGGCGCGGGCGAACCGGGTGTATCCGGAGACATCGGGCTTGCCGGGGCCGCGTGATCCGAGCCTCACGCCATACGTCATTCCGGTCGTCCGCGCCGTCCATGCCGGGCTCCACAAGCGGGTGGTGCTCGTCTGCGGCGCCCAGATGGGCAAGACGGACGGCCTGCTCGATGTCCTTGGCGCGCGTCTCGACCAGCGGCCGGCGCCGATCCTCTATGTCGGACCGATCCGCGACTTCCTGACCGACCAGTTCGAACCGCGGCTGATGAGTCTCCTCGATGAAGCGGAGACGCTCGCGGCCAAGGTCGTTCGCGGGCGGCGGATGAAGAAGACGCTCAAGATCGTCGCCGGCGTACCGGTGCGGCTCGCACACGCCGGGTCGTCGGCGGCGCTGAAGTCGAGCCCGGCAGCGCTGGCGCTGGTCGACGAGTACGACGAGATGCTGGCCAACGTGAAGGGCCAGGGCGATCCGCTGGGTCTGGTCGAAGCGCGCGGCGAGACTTACGCGGATTTCGTGACGGCGATCACCTCGACGCCGTCACGCGGATTGATCGAGACGGAACTGGATGCGCGGAGCGGTCTCACCTTCTGGAAGGTCGGAGATCCCGAAGCGGTCGAGAGCGCGATCTGGCGGCTGTGGCAGTCGGGCACCCGGCATCACTTCTGCTGGCCCTGTCTCCACTGCAACCGGTACTTCGTGCCGCGCTTCGAACAGATGCGCTGGCCGGAGAACGCCACTCCGGCGGAAGCCGCGAAATCCGCGCAGCTTGCCTGTCCCCACTGCGGCGGCCTCCACGAGGACGGCGACAAGGCAGAGATGAACGCCCGGGGTCTGTATGTGGCGCCTGGGCAGTGGGTCGAGGATGGCAACGTTCTCGGGCAAACTGCCGAGAATGCCGTCCTCAGCTTCTGGGCGAGCGGGCTCGCAAGCCCCTTCGTCACCTGGGGCACCCGGGTCGAGCGGTATGTGCGGGCGCTCGCCTCCGGCGATCCGGACCACCTGCAGACCGCGCTCAATGCCGGCTTCGGCGAATGCTATACGCCGGCCTCGGGCCGCGATGCCCTCGACTACCAGGAGATCTTCCAGCGGCGGCAGCCCTACCGCATGAAGGAGCTGCCCGAGGGTGTTCTCCGGCTCGGCATGGCGGTCGACGTCCAGAAGCTCTCGCTCTTCTACACGATCCGCGGCTTCGGCTCGCGCGGCACGTCCTGGCTCATCGATCGCGGACAGCTGTTCGGGCCGACAGACGACGACGAGGTCTGGAACGCGCTCGCCGACCTGATGCTCATGCCGATCGCGGGCATGCAGATCGAGCGGGTGTTCATCGACTCCGGATTCCGGCCGAACAAGCCGGACGCCGGCGACGAGCACAAGGTCTACGAGTTCACGCGGCGCTATGCCTGGCTGGTCTCGCCCACGAAGGGCCGCGCGACGATGTCGCCACCCTACCGGGTGTCGAAGATCGAGGTGACGCCGAAGGGCAAGCAGGCGTCTTACTCGATCAATCTGGTCTGGCTCTCGACCGACTTCTTCAAGTCTCTGCTGGTCTCACGGATCCGGACGCCGCTGGATCAGTCGGGAAGCTTCATCGTCCCCGACGACATCGACGAGGACTACTGCAAGCAACTGGTCTCGGAGGTTCGCGTCGTCGATGCCGCGACCGGCAAGCCGCAATGGGTCCAGCGATCGCGCCAGAACCACTTTCTCGATTGCGAGGCGCTGGCCATGGCGATCGGCTACTCGCTCAACGTCCAGCGAATCCCGGAAGGTGTGGTGCGGACGGGCGATGGGCCAAACGAGTGCGCCGTTGGAGAAGTAGACGAAGCGCGGATCGTGGACCCGGCGCCTCATCACACGGCAGCCGTTCCCAACCTCAGGACACGGTTTGCTGGTCTGTCGTCGCGATTGAACAGGTGACATCGTGGGCTTGGTCGCAACCATCCGGGACTGGCTCGCGCCGGCCCCGAGGCGGAGCAGTGCGCCGCCGGTGATCCGTGCCGACTTCATGCGCGGCAATCGCGGTGTCATCTTTGGTGGCTGGCGTCCGGCGCTACGGGACGCTTCCGACGATGTCGGGGCCTCCTGGGATCTCGCTGCAGCTCGCACGACCGACCTGATCCAGAACTCGGGCTGGATCGCAGGCGCGCTCGATCAGGCCGTCGCCAACACCGTCGGCACCGGGCTTCGGCTGAAGGCCATGCCGGAGAACGACGTCTTCGGGATGTCGAACGAGGAGGCCGAACGCTGGGCCCAACTGGTCGAACAGCGTTGGAGCCTCTGGGCCGACCGCGCCTACGAATGCGACATCGAGGGACGTCGGAGCTTCGGCCTGATGCAGGCGGCCGCGTTCCGGTCGTGGTTCGCCACCGGCGAGATCTGGGCGGAGCTGCCGTGGCGAGAGCGGCCCGGCGGCCGCTACGGCACCAAGGTTCGGCTCCTCCCGCCAGACCGAGTCCCGCGCCGCGACGACAGCCTCCGCCGGATCGTCCAGGGCGTGCGGATGGACGCGGACGGCATGCCGGTCGGCTATTTGGCGAGCCGGAAGGACCCGATCCTCGGCACGGTTGAAGTGGAGGTCGCTGCTCGGGACATCCTCGGGCGGACGCGCGTGATCCACGTCTTCGACGGCATGCCCGGCCAGGTGCGAGGGATCAGCCCGCTGACGCCGGCGCTGCAGGTCGCGCGGCAGTTCGATCAGCTTTCGGACGCAACGCTCACCGCCGCGATTCTTCAGACGGTGTTCGCCGCTTCGATCACCTCGGAGGAGCCGACCGAGGAGGTGCTGAATGGGCTGCTCACGCCGCAGGAACAGGCGCGGCTCGCTGCCACCGGCGTGTCGCCGTGGGACGCATACATCCAGGCGCAGTCCGGCTGGTACGATACCGCCACGATCAATCTGGGCATCAATGGCCGTATCGCCCATCTCTTCCCCGGCCAGAAATTGGAGCTTCACCGAGCCCAGCACCCGCATTCGGATTACCGCGACTTCGCCGCCCATTTGCTTCGCGAACTGGCGCGCTGCATGGGGCTCACCTACGAGAGCGCCACCGCCGACTACACCAACGCGACCTACTCGAGCGTGCGGATGGCGACTGGGGAGGTCTTCCAGATCACGCTCTATCGGCGCGCCCACGTGATCGCCCCGCTGTGCAACGCGGTCTACGAGGCCTGGCTCGAGGAGGAGATCGCCCGCGGCGGCATTCCGTTCCCGGGAAGCCTTGCCGGCTTCCTTGCCAATCGAGCCGCGGCCGCGCGGGCGATCTGGCGCGGGGCGCCCAAGCCGCAGGCCGACGATCTCAAGACCGCCAAGGCGCACGAGATCTGGTGCCGCCTCGGGGTCATGACCGACGCGGCGATTGCGGAGGACCTCGGCTACGACATCGAGGACGTCTACGCCCAGCGCGCCCGTGAGAAGGCGATGCGCGAGACCTACGGCCTGCCGGACGCTCAGCATCAGGGCATCACGACGGCACCTGGCGAAGAGCCGGCAGATAAGTCCGACACAGCCGACCAGGATACGTCCTTATGACGGCGGCCGACACCGACTACGCAGATCCTTGCGCCGTGCTGCCGAGGATCCGCGAGGCCTACTACGCGCTGCTCGAGGGCCGCAGGGCAGAGCTGATCGAGTTCGATGCCGGCAACGGCGTCCGCCGTCGGGTCCAGTACGGCCAGGGTGACATCTCGGCACTCCGCGCCGAGCTGAGCCGGCTCGAGGGATTGTGCGCCAACCGGTCCGGCGCACGGCGCCGCTTTGGACTTCGCGCGGGAGGGTTCTGATGGCGGGACAGCTGCATCATCTCGCCGATCGGCTGCTCAATACGCCACTGCTCATTCATCCGGCCAAGGCGGAGGTTCTCCTTGCGGTTCTGGCTGGCAGGATCGGGCTCGATGGCGATCTCGGCATCGGACCGGGGATCGATGCCACCCGCTTCGTCGGCTCCGCACGAAGGGAGAGCGGCCGGTCTGCCCTGACCCGGGCCACGAACGGTGTCGCGATTGTGCCGGTCCTCGACACACTGGTGAACCGCGGCGCTTGGCTCGACAGCCGCTCGGGCCTGACCAGCTACGAGGGCATCGGCGCCCAGATCCGCGACGCGGCCGGAGATCCGGAAGTTCACGCGATCCTTCTCGATATCTCCTCGCCCGGTGGCGAGGCTTCGGGGATGTCGGGGGTCGCCGACCTGATCCGAACCGTCCGGCAGACGAAGCCCGTCCTCGCCTTCGTCAACGACATGGCGGCGTCGGCCGCCTACGGAATCGCCAGCGCCGCCGACGAGATCGTGGTGTCGCCGACCTCGATCCTCGGCTCGATCGGCGTGGTGATGATCCATGCCGACAGGAGCGGAGAACTGGCGGCGCAAGGGATCAAGCCAACCCTGATCTTCGCCGGCAGTCACAAGGTCGACGGCAACCCCTTCGAGCCGCTGTCGGACGCGGTCCGTGCTGACCTCCAGGCCAGCGTCGACGCTCATTACGACCAGTTCGTCGGCCTCGTTGCCGCCGGGCGCGGCGAGCGCCTCACCATGGACGGAGCGCGTTCGACGGAAGCCCGGACCTTCATCGGCGCCGAGGCGGTCGCCCACGGCCTGGCCGATCGGATCGGGACCTTCGACGAGGTTCTCGCCGGACTGTCCCGGAAACAACCGGCCGGCCGACCAACTCGCAAAGGAGGGACACATATGAGCACGTCTGAGAATGCGTCCGCGGCCGATGGCGTCGGCATTTCGGTCGCCGACCGCGATGCGGCCGTGATTACCGCCCGGGCCGAGGAACGCGCGCGGATCCGCGCCATCGTCACCTCCGACGCCGCGGAGGGACGGATGGCACAGGCGCAGGTCCTCGCCACCGAGACCAGTCTCACCGTCGGGGAAGCCGAGAAGCTGCTCGCCGCCTCGCCGAAGGAGGCCGGCGTCGAGGCGCTCGCCGCCCGTGCTGCCAATGGTCCCGAGATCGGGAGTTCTCGCGATCCTGCGCCGCCGGATGCTGCCGCCGAGCGCGCGGTCGCCGGCTGGAAGAAGGCCATCGCCGCCGCAAACCAGCGCTTCCACAACGCCTGACGCGCTCAGTTCACTCGTCCCCCACCTGCACCACCACGCCACCTGATGGCGCCGGCCCAACCGGAGAATCCACCATGACCGTCCTGCTCGAGACCCGCCACCCGGGTGAATTCCTGATGACCGAGGCCAACGGCCAGCGCTCGCGAGCGACGATCACCATCGCCAGCGGCGCCGGCATCATCGCTCCCGGTACCGTGCTCGGGAAGGTGACGGCGTCCGGCAAGTACGTCGCCAGCGCCGTTGGCGCCGCCGACGGCAGCCAGAACCCGACCGCCATCACCATCTACGGTGCGGACGCCACCAGTGCCGACGTCGCTGTGGCAGCAATCGTCCGTGACGCCGAGGTCAATGGCTACTGCCTCGTCTACCACGCAGATCGCGACCAGCCGGCCGAGAAAGCCGCCGCCAATGTCGCCCTTGCCGCCATCGGCATCATCGTCCGCTGACCGGCTGATCCCACGCACGCATCCCGGCTGACTTCAGTCTGACGGCGCATCCCCGCGAAAGGACCCTCCATGACCATCCTCAACATCTTCGCGCAGGATGCCTTCAGCGTCATGCGCCTCACCGACGCGCTCCGCGAGATCAAGTACACGCCGTCCCGTATCGGGCAGATGGGTCTCTTCCAGACCACCAGCATCGATACCCTCGATATCGCCATCGAGAAGGACAAGGAGCAGAACCGGATGCTGGTTTCGGCCAGCCCCCGCGGCGGGCCCGGCCAGACCTTTGACAAGTCCAAGCGGGCGATGCGGCTCCTCAAGATCCCGCATTTTCAGGTCGACGATGCGATCTATGCCGACGAAGTCCAGCAGGTCCGCGCCTTCGGCCAGGAGATCGCGGTCGAGCGGCTCCAGGCCAAGATCGCCGATCGCGCGGCGGAGGCATCGCAGTTCTTCGCCCTCACCGAGGAGTACCACCGGCTCAACATCCTCAAGACCGGCCAGCTTCTCGACGCCGACGGATCGGTCCTCTTCGACTACTTCACGGAGTTCGGCGAGAGCCAGCAGACCGAGGTCGATTTCGACCTCGACAACGCCAACCCGGGCGAAGGTGCGCTGCGGAAGAAGTGCGCGGCCGTGGTTCGCCAGATGGCCGGCATTCTCGATGGGCTGCCCTATACCGGCATCATGTCCTTCTGCGGCGATGCCTTCTTCGACGATCTCATCGCCCACCGGGAGGTGCGCGAGACATACAAGGGCTACGCCGAGGCGGCCAACCTCCGGGCGGCCTACATCAACGCCGGGACGTCCGGCATCTACGGAACCTTCGACTTCGGCGGCATCACCTGGGCCAACTACCGCGGCGGGCAGAACGTCGGGATCGACACCAACAAGTGCCACCTCTACCCGATCGGCGTGCCCGGTCTCTTCCGGACGGTCTACGGACCGGCCGACTACATCGAGACGGTGAACACGCCTGGCCAGCGTCTTTATGCCAAGCAGTGGGAGATGCAGAACGGCAAGGGCGTGAACCTCGAGTTCCAGATGAACGCGCTCCACTACTGCACCCGGCCGCGCGTCCTCATC
>JAEZEN010000086.1 GCA_023433185.1 Pseudomonadota bacterium
TCGCGGGCGATCTCGCGGGCGCCCTCCGGCGCCGCGCCGGCGACCGGCTCGGGCAGCGCGATGCCCTCGGCGGCGGCCAGCGCCCGGAACACCTCGGCGGCGACCAGCGAGGGATTGGCGACCGGCAGCCAGTCCTCGCCCTTCAGGTCGAGCATCGGCGAGAGCAGCCAGCGGTCCTCCGCCACCCCGGCGCGCACGAAGGGGCCGGCGGGATCCTGTTCGGCGAAGGCCAGGCCGATGGCCGGGAGCGGCAGCGTCAGGCGGTCGCTGATCGCCGAGGCGGCCGCCATGGGCGCCGCCTTCTCCCGGCTCCAGTTGAGGCGCACCCGGTTGAAGTTCACCGACAACGCGCTGACCCCGGGATTGTAGCCGGCGGCCTCGGGCTGCAGGTCGTTGATCCGCGGCACCTCGACAAGGGCGCTCGCATCATAGAGGAAGTCGCCGTCGACGCGCTTGATGCCGCTCGCGGCCAGGTCCTTCGCCAGCGCCTGGAGGTCCTCGCTCGACAGGAACGGATCGCCCCCGCCCCGGAGGACCAGCGTGCCGGTCAGGACTCCGTCCCGGATGTCGCCCGCGGCGTTCAGCGTCGTGGTGAAGCGGTGGTCGCCGCCGAGGATGGCGAGCGCCGCCGCGATCGTCGGGATCTTCACCACCGAGGCGGGGAGGAACGGGCTGTCCGGGTTGTGCGCGGCGATCACGCGCCCGTCGGCGAGGTCGACGACGAGATAGCCGACGTCGCCCGGGGCGAAGCCTGCGGCCGCGATGAGCTTGAGATCGGCGGCGTCGGTTGCGGCGGGCGCCTCGGAACGCGCGGGCGCCGGCTGCACGACGGCAACCAGCACGAGCAGAAACGCCGCGATCAGGTTCCTCACCGGTTCCGTCCCGTCTGTTCAGTTTCGTGCCGGTACGACCGAGAAGACCCCCTGCCCGCCGGCTCCGCCGGCCACTATGCCCGAATTCTTGGCCGATTTGTGCCCGACGTCGCAGACGCTTCGCCGCGCGGCGCGACCAGCCGCGGCCGTTCTGTGGGACGCGGTCAGGCCCGCTCCCGCGTGGCCGAGAAGCGGATTCCGGTCCAAAGCTTCTCGAGGCGCTGGAGTTCCCAGGCGCTCCGCGCCAGGAAGACCGGGGCCTCGGCGCGATCGAGCGCGAGCACGTTCCGGTTCTCGGCGATGAAGCGCTTGAGTTCGAGCGGATCCTCCGCGCCCACCCAGCGCGCGGTGTCGAAGCCGGCCGCCTCGAACGCGATCGGCACGCCGTACTCCGCCTCGATCCGTGCCGCCAGCACCTCGATCTGGAGCGGCCCGACGACCCCCACCAGCCAGTCGGCACCGATCATCGGGCGGAAGACCTGGGTGACACCCTCCTCGGCGAGATCGTTGAGCGCCTTGGTCAGCCGCTTCGCCTTCATCGCGTCGACAGGGCGCACCCGGCGGATGATCTCCGGGGCGAAGTTCGGGATGCCGGTGACGCGGCGCGCGCGGCCTTCGGTGAGGGTGTCGCCGACGCTCAGCGTGCCGTGGTTGGGGATGCCGACGACATCGCCGGCCACCGCTTCGTCGACGGTCTCGCGCTCCTGGGCGAAGAAGAACATCGGGTTGGCGATCGTCAGTTCGCGGCCCTTGGCGACGTTGAGGAGCTTCATGCCGCGCCGGAACCGCCCGGAGCAGATGCGGGCGAAGGCGATGCGGTCGCGGTGGCTCGGGTCCATGTTGGCCTGGACCTTGAAAACGAAGCCGGTCACCTCGTCGTCGCCCGGATCGATCGGCTCCGGCTCCGCTGGCTGCGGCTGCGGGCACGGCGCCCAGGCGCCGACCGTGCGCAGCAGCTCCGCGACGCAGACATCCTTGAGCGCCGAGCCGAAGAGCACCGGCGTCAGGTGCCCCTCGCGATAGGAAGCGAGGTCGAATGCCGGGAGGGACGAGCGGGCGATCTGGAGCGACTCGATCGACCAGCGGAAGGACTCGTCGGCGAGGAGGGACGCATCCTCGGCGAGGGTGTCGATGTCGGAGAAGGCGATCGGTCCCGGCTCTCCGGTGGGCAGGACCGAGCGCCCGGCGACGAGATCGAGGCAGCCGCGAAAGCCGACGCCCATGCCGACCGGCCAGGTCACCGGCGTCACGTCGAGGGCGAGCCGCCCGGCGATGTCGTCGAGCAGTTCGAGCGGGTCGAGGCCCTCGCGGTCGACCTTGTTGATGAAGGTGATGATCGGGATGTTGCGGAGCCGGCAGACCTCGAAGAGCTTGAGCGTCTGGCTCTCGATGCCGCGCGCCGCGTCGATCACCATGACTGCGGAATCGACCGCCGTCAGCGTCCGGTAGGTGTCCTCGGAAAAGTCGGAGTGGCCTGGCGTGTCGAGGAGGTTGAAGGTCAGGCCGTCGCGCTCGAAGGTCATGACCGAGGACGTGACGGAGATGCCGCGCTTGCGTTCGATCTCCATCCAGTCCGATCGCGCATGCCGGCGCTGGCCCTTGGCCTTGACCTGGCCGGCGAGACGGATCGCCCCCGAGCGCAGCAGCAGCTTCTCGGTCACCGTGGTCTTGCCGGCATCCGGATGCGAGATGATCGCAAAGGTGCGCCGTGCCTCGAAGGGCCTCCCGCCGCGCGTCGAGTGCGCGGCGTCGCGGAAATCGAGGCTGGCATCGTCAACGAGGCTCATTGCCGGTAGTCCACCCATGCTTCAACCAGGTGCTCGAACTGGTGCCGGACGATATCCCCGTCGCGGCGGTTGGCGACCAGAACCACGGTGAAGCGCCCCTGCCGCGCGATTCGTGTCTCACCATGACCGAAGGTCTTCATGTACTGGAGAAACCGGTCGAGGGACTTCTTGTCCGGCGTGGATCGGAGGTAGAGCTTCACCGCGGTGACCATGGCTATCGGTCCGTTTCCAGCATCTGCATACCGCTTTCGGAGCGGATCGAAACCGGGGCGGACACATCGTCCCCCGAGACCCGGGTCGGGACCGTCGCGTCCTGCGCAGGTCGCAAGGCAGCAGCGTCGGTGGTCCCGGCCTTCGGACTGCGGAAGGGCGCACCGCGCCGGCTGCCGTCCATGGGGCCGAAGGGGGGCCGCGATCCGGCTCCGAATTCCGATCACCGGCGGTGTCGGGGAATGGTGCAGGACAGATAGGCCATCCCGCCGGGCTTGTGTACCCCTCTCCCGGCCTGTTTTCCCGATAAGGATCGCGCCGAGGCCGAAATTTCACCACGCCGGCATGCTGCAGGATGGTCGCACGGAAACACCTGATCGGAAACGGACGGCAGAATGACGGACACGCCCCCGGCTCCCCCACCGGACAACCATCCCGATCCCGCCTCTTCCGGACGCGCCTTCGTCCATGACGCGTTCATCTCCTACAGCCAGCGTGGCGACAAGGCCGTCGCCCGGGCGCTCCGTTCGGTCGTCCAGAGCATCGGCAAGCCCTGGTGGAAGGTCCGCAGCCTCAATGTCTTCCTCGACGCGACCAGCCTCTCGGCGGCGCCGAGCCTCTGGCAGGGCATCACGGAGAAGCTCGCCGCCTCGCGCTACCTGATCCTCCTCGCCTCGCCGGAGGCAGCCGCCTCGAAATGGGTCGACCGCGAGGTCGCCTTCTTCATCGAGCGCAACGGACGCGAGCGTCTCCTCCTCGCGCTGACCGACGGCGATCTCGCCTGGGACGAGGCCGCCGGGCGGTTCAATGCGGACGGCGGCGACCTGCCTTTGCCGCCGACGCTGCATGAGGGATTCTCCGAGGAACCGCTGTGGGTCGACCTCCGTGCCTTCCGCCGCGACCCGGCGACGGCGACCAAGGGCAACCAGGCGTTCCTCCATGCCGCGCTCGACCTCGCGGCGACCATCCGCGGCGTGGAAAAGGCCGACCTCTACTCGGACGAGCTGAAGAGCCAGCGACGGATGCTGCGGCTGGCCTATGGCACCGCCGGGGCCATCGCCGTGCTCGCCGTCGGGGCCGCCGGTGCCGCCTGGCTCGCGATCGAGAACGAGGCCCGCGCCACCGCCGAGGCGGAGCGGGCGCTGCGCAACTTCGAGATCGCCAGACGGACCGTCGACGACGTGGTGTTCGACGTCTCGCAGGGACTGCGGGAGATCGAGGGCATGCGGACGGAGACCATCCGCACCATCCTCGGCAGCGTCGAGGACGCGGTCTCGCGCCTGGCCGATGCCGCCGCGGACGATGCCGACATCCTCCGCAGCCGCGGTGCCATGCTCAACGAGTTCGGCGACACCTATGCCGCGGCGGGCGACCGGGCGAGCGCCCTCGCAGCCTATCGCGAAGGCCTCGCCATCGCCGAGCGGCTTGCCGCGGCCGATCCCGACAACACGCTCTACCAGCGCGACATCGCCGTGGCCCATGCCGGCATCGGCGACACGGCACTCGACCGGGGGGACACCGCCGCCGCGATCGAGTCCTTCCAGATCTATCTAGACATCGCGCGGAATCTCATCGCGATCGAACCGGAGAACAGCGAGTGGATCAGGGATGTGCCCCTCGCCCTTGGAAGGATCGGCCGCGCCCGGTTCGAAGAAGGCGATCTCGACGGCGCGATGGCGGCGCAGACGGAAGCCCTGGAGCTTCGCCGGCAGCTCGCCGCGAAGGACCCCGGGAACACGCTCCTCCAGCGTGACCTCGCGGTCGGACTCGAGAACATCTCGGGCATCGACCAGGCGCGCGGCGACCTCGATGCCGCATACGGGAAGCTGAGCGAAAGCATCGACATTTCCCGGCAGCTGGTCGCGACCGATCCCGACAACACGCTCCGCGCCCGCGACCTCTCGCTCCGCCTGCTGCGGCTCTCGACCATCGAACGGCTTCGCGGCAACGACGATGCTGCCCTGGTGGCACTGGAGGAGAGCCTCTCCATCGCGCGCCGGCTGGTCGCCCTCGACCCCGAAGGCGCCTCGGCCAGACGCGACCTCGCCTTCGCGCTGCTCGATCTCGGCGACATCCGCCTCAACGGCGGGGATGCCGGCGCGGCGCTTCCCCTCTACCGGCAATCGCTCGACATCTTCCGCGATCTCGCCGCCCGCGATCCGGACAGCCCAGACGAGCAGATCCAGGTCGCGATCCTCCATCGGCGGGTCGGCGACGGCGAGTCGGCCGCCGGCAATCTTGAGGCCGCGGTCGCCGCCTATCGCGCCAGCAACGCCGTCTTCGGCCCACTCGCCGCCGACCCGTCGCGGGCAGCGATGCGGCGCGAGCTCGCCCTGAACTTCGACCTGATCGGTGATCTGGAACGGGATACCGACGCGGGCGCGGCCGCGGCCGCCTATGCCGAAGCCCTCGCCATCCGACGCGCCGTCACCGCCGAGCAGCCCGACGAGGCGGTGTTCCAGCTCGAGCTCGCCGCGACGCTCGAGAAGGCCGGCACGCTTCAGGCGATGGCCGGCGATGGCCCCGCCGCGATGGCGACGATGGCCGAGATCATCGCCACCCGCCGACGGATCGCCGCGCTCCTTCCCGACGACCCCCTGGCACAGGGCAGGCTCGCCTACGACCTCGAGCGCTTCGGCAGGCTCCACATGGTCATGGGCGATCCGCCGGCGGCCCTGGCCGCCTGGCAGGAGAACGTCGCGGTGCAGCAGGCGCTGGCCGACGCCCTTCCCGACGATCCCGACATCCGGCGGAAACTCGCCGGCGCCCACACCAACGTCGCCTTCGCCCAGCTCTTCGCCGGCGACTACGCCGCCTCCGAGGCCGCCGCCCGGCGGGCACTCGACCTCGTGCCGGGCGAAGTGGTCTTCGAGACCAACCTCGCCCACGCATTGATGCTGCAGGGCGAGGTCGAGGCCGCCGACCGGCTCTATATCGGCAATCGCGGCACGGACCTCGGCGGGCGCCGCTGGGAGGACGTGGTGCTGGCCGACTTCGATGCGCTCCGCCGGGACGGCACCGTCCATCCCCACATGGCCGAGATCGAGCGGGCCTATGGCGACGCGGGCGCGGCAGTGTCGCCGTAGGGCCGGCCAGAACGACGAACGGCCCGGGTTGCCCCGGGCCGAACCGTCCTGCCTCCACCGGGCAACAGCCGGCGGCGACGGTGCGGATCCTGCGCTGGCACGAGGCATGCCGCTATCCGGCGGAATGCCCCGAGCCGCTGCGGCGATCAGGACCGCATGTTCCGGGCAACGACCCGGAGAGCGCCTTACGCCGGCTTGATGTTGACCGCGTTCGGCTTGCCCTTCTTCGGGTCCATCTTCGATTCGAAGGAAACCCTGTCGCCCTCGTTCAGCGTATGCATGCCTGACCGCTCGAGCTCGGAGATGTGAACGAACACGTCGTTTCCGCCGCCTTCCGGAGCGATGAATCCGAAGCCCTTGGCGGAGTTGAAGAATTTCACGGTGCCTGTCGGCATTTCTAGCCTCGTTGGTATAGCTGCCCGCATAGGCGGGCGAGATGGCCCTCAGGATGAGGACCAGGGAGTTGCGCGGTCGGTCGGCACCGGCGACCGTGCCGTGGAACGGCCCAAGTCGACGCCGCTGAGCAGAGTGCGACCCCTTATCGTAGGCGCTTTCGCGCCCCAGGTCGAGATCAAACGGTGCGGTCACCGCAGGCGAGGACCGGGACGGTGCGGAGGGTCCGCGTCCGCCGACGGTCCGGACGGCCGTGTGGGGCGCGCGCCGCGTCTCGCAAACGCCCGCGGCTTCATGTACGCAAGGGACCCGACGGGCCCGGTGCCGGGCCCCTCCCGGAGCCCTTCGCATGTCCCTCATGCCCGCGACCCGGCCGGCCGTCACGGTCGAAGCCATCCGCAGCGTCATCCGTACCGCGCTTGCGAGCGACAGGGCGGATGTCCCGACCGAGAGGCTGCTCGACCTCTTCAGGGCGCTCGCCGACGCGCACGATACCGACGTCAGCAGCCCGCTGAACTTCGGCTACTACTGCATCGACGTCGATGCGGCCTCGCACGTGGCCAATGTCGAGGTCGAACGCCGCGGCGCCAACATCGCCGTCGAGGGCCAGCATCCGGCCGCGCTCGCCTTCGAGATGCACAGCATCGAGATCATCCTGCGCGCCTTCGACATCGCGCCCGAGACCGGCCACGGGCACTACACGTCCGGGGGCACCGAGGCGAACCTGACGGCGATGGTGGTTGCGCTCGGGGACCGGATGAGCCATCGCAACCCGATGCTCGATGCGAGCGCCTGCGACGCTGAGCTTTGCGGCGACGCCGACGGCAACCCGCAGCCCTACGAATACGTCCTCCATGGGACGGTCCCGCTGAACACACGCCCGGCGGTCTACGTCACCAGCCAGACCCATGGGTCGGTGGCGAAGAACGCCCGCACGCTCCTCGGCATGGCGGCGCTCCGCGAGGTGCCGGTCGACCGCGACCTCCGGATGGACAGCCGCGCCCTCGCCCGGATGGTCGCCGCCGATCGCGCCGCGGGCCGCTTCGTTCCGTTCATGGTCGTCGGCACGGTGGGCGCCACCGGTTCGGGGATCATCGATCCGCTCGACCGCATCGGCCCCGTCGCGCGCGACCACGGCCTGTGGCTCCATGTCGACGCGCCGTGGGGCGGCATCGCCGCCTTCTCCCCCGGCCTGAAGGGGAAATGCCTCGCCGGGCTCGAGTTCGCGGATTCGATCACCTTCGACCCGCACAAGACCCTGGTGCCGCTCGGCGCCGGCGGCACCGGCATGTTC
>JAEZEN010000106.1 GCA_023433185.1 Pseudomonadota bacterium
GGCATAGACGGCTTCGACGCCGCCGCCGGCGGAGGCGACGCTCCGGCCGGACGGCAGCGGTCCGCCGCCCGGCCATGCCGGGGCCTCGGTCGGCAGGTCGAGGGCCGCGACCATCCCGGCTTCGAGCGGCAGCAGGCTGAGCGAGATGCCGGCCATGTCGATCGCCGTGAGGAACGTCCCGCACCAGGCGCGCTCGACCGGAATGCCGCGGCCGGCAAGCCAGGCGAGGGCCTCGCCCGCTGCGATGGTCATCTCCATCGCCGGGGTGGCGCCGAGATTGTTGACCAGGAGCGCGACCGGCTGGCCCGCCGCGATGCTCCGGTCTTCGACGATCCGGGCGAGAAGACGCGCCACGACGTCCCGGACGGGCGCCATGGCGGTCCGCTCGACGCCGGGCTCGCCGTGGATGCCGAGGCCGAGCTCCATCTCCTCGGCGCCGAGCGTGAAGTTCGCCTTGCCGGCCGCCGGCACCGTGCAGGCGGAGAGGGCGACTCCCATGGTGCCGACGCGGGCTATGGCGCGCCGCGCGGCTTCCGCGACCACGGCGAGGGGATGTCCGGCCTCCGCGGCCGCACCGGCGACCTTGTGGACGAGAACGGTACCGGCGATCCCGCGCCGGCCCGCGGTTTCCTCCGCGGTCCCGAGGGCGACGTCGTCGTTGACGATCACAAGCTCCACCGGGATGCCTTCGCCCCGTGCGAGTTCCGCCGCGAGGCCGAAGTTCAGCCGGTCGCCGGTATAGTTCTTGACGATGAGGAGGATGCCCGCCGGCCCGCCGACGGCCCGGAGCGCGGCAAGCACGGCGTCCGTGCTCGGCGAGGCGAAGACGTCGCCGCTCACCGCGGCGGTGAGCATGCCGCGCCCCACATAGCCCGCATGGGCGGGCTCGTGGCCGGCGCCGCCACCCGTCACGATCGCAACCTTGCCGCTCTCGCGGAACGTGGAAATGTCCGACCGCAGGACCGTGGTGTGCCCCTCGAGCAGGGCAAGCTGCGGGTAGAGCCCGGCCAGGCCCTCGAGGGACTGGCGCACCACCAGCGGTATCTCGTTGATCAGCTTCTTCATGTCGCTTCCTTTCCCCGTCTCGCGGCGGCCTGGCGATGCGGCAGGTCGATCGATGTCATCGGGCCCATCATCGAGGAGAACCGGCCGGTGAGTTCGTGCCCCTCGTCAGGATAGGTGATGTCCCCGTCCGTCACGAAGCCCGATTGATGCCAGGTGCGCCGGTTGAGCACCAGGCAGGCGATCTCCCGTTTCGGTGAAGTGAGCGACGGCGGTCTCGAACCGAAGGTCGCGGGCCGCGAGACCTGGTTCGACCGGAGACGCATGGTCGAAATGCGGATCGTGGGCAGCCGGCCGAACCTGCCGGGAGTGCGGCGACTTCCTCGCCGTGCACTCGGGCGCTTCGCGCCGCGGTCAGTAGAGCGTCTTCCGGTACTCGATCTCGAGATCCTCGTCGAGCTTGCGCAGTGCCGCGTCGTCCTCCGGCGCGCCGGTGGTCTGGTCGAGGATGCTCTTCGACAGGGATGGCATCTCGCTGCGGTCCTGGAAGCTGTCCGGGTTCCACAGCTGCGAGCGCCGGAACGCCTTGGCGCAATGCATGAAGACCTCGCGCACCCGGACCACGATGGCGAGGGTGGGAACGCGGTCCCCTACGGCCATGCCGGCGAGGATCTCGGGGTCGGTGACGAGGCTGGCCTGCCCGTTGACGCGGAGCGTGTCGTCGAAGCCGGGCACGATGAACAGCAGCCCGACGTTCGGGTTGGCGACGATGTTGGCGAGGCTGTCGAGCCGGTTGTTGCCCGGCCGGTCCGGGATCGCCAGTGTCCGCGGGTCGAGAATCCGGACGAAGCCGGGCGGGTCGCCGCGCGGGCTGACATCGGCCCTGCCGTCGGCGCCCTGGGTGCCGAGACAGAGGAAGGGCGAGCGCCCGACGAAGGCCTGCGCGTGCTTGTCGAGCGAATCCAGGACCTTCTGGGCTGCGAGGGCGTGGGTCGGCTTGAACAGGCTCCGCAGGCTGTCCTCGTCCGCAATGACGAATGCCGGGTCGATCGCGAACTGCTTCATCAATCCTGCGCCTCTTGCCCGTGCCCACCCTGACGTCTGCGTGAGGCGCGCACCTCAGGAGGATTCATAGCGTCGGACCGGCGGGCGATCAAGTTGGCGGGGAGCTGGCGCGCCGGTCGGCAGTGCTCTGCGCCGAACGTCACTTCCTATTCGTTGCCCCGTGAACGCGACGTGGCGTACATGCCGGTGGTCCGGAACTCGGTGGGGCTCGTGCGGAAGAATCGGCGGAAGACCTTCGCGAAGTAGTTCGGGTCCTCGAAGCCGGTGAGGCCCGCGATCTCCTTGACCGGCAGGCGGGCGTGCCCGCTCAGGAGCCGCGCAGCGTGGCGCATGCGCTGTTCGAGAACGTACTCGGCCGGTGGCACGCCTTCCGTCTCGGTGAACTTCCGAGAGAAGTGGGCGCGGCTGAAGCCGGATACGGCCGCCAGGTCGGCGACGGTCAGCGGCTTGTGAAGGTTGCGGCGAATGTGCTCGACCACGTTGCCCAGCGGGCTGTCGTCGGCCGGCTCGGACAGCCCGCTCTGCGAGACGAAGACATCGTCGAACAGGGCACAGGCGGCCGTGTAGCCGATCGCCGAGGCGGCGCCCGGCATCTCTCCCTTGCCTTCGATCAACTGGAGACAGCATCCGGCGATGCGCTCGACGGTTTCCGGCCGCAGACGGAACACTGGACCGGCCGCCGCCTGGATCGTGCGATGGATGCGCACGGCCTCCTGGCCGCTCATCGAAATCCAGAAGAACTCCCACCGCTCGCCATCCTCCACCCAGTAGCGGTGGTTGTGCGGGACGATGACCAGCATCGTCTCCCCGGGGCGCAGTCGATAGCGGCGCCGTTCGAACAGCAGGTTGCCGACCCCGGCGACCGTGTGCTGCAGCACGGTGAAGGGTGTCTGGCCGCGCTTGCGGCCGTTCCATTCATAGTTCCGGCTGTCACGGATTTCGTAGCCGGTGGAGGTCGGCATGGTGTGAAGCCGATGCCGGCCGCGCGGAAGCGATACCGTCTTCATGATCGGCTGAAGGGCGGCAAGCCGCTCAAGCACGGAATTACCCATGGAAGCACAAATTCTCTCTACAGCCGCAACATCCGTTCATTCTAATCATAACCGCGACGGAGCGGACTTGGGACGGTGGGATTGAATTTCACCCATCCGCTCGGGACGTGGTCATCTGCCGGTGCCTCCCGGGGCTCGGACGGGAATGCCCGACGACGGACGCGGGCAGACTTCCCGTCCGACGCTCCGGCGGCCGGGGACGTGTGCGAGAAACATGGACAAGCTCAAGATAGCCATCATCGGTGCCGGCAGCCTCGGCTTCACCCGTCGCCTGTTCTCCGACATTGTCTCGGTGCCGGAACTGAAGGAGGCCGAATTCGCACTGACCGACATCAGCGAGCGCAGCCTGTCGATGATCGGCCAGGTGCTGGAGCGCATGGTCGAGGCCAACCGCCTGCCGACGACGATCACCGCGACCACCGATCGTCGCGCCGCGCTCGAGGGCGCCGACTACGTCATCAGTTGCGTCCGCGTCGGCGGCCTGGAGGCCTATGCGGACGACATCCGCATCCCCCTCAAGTACGGCATCGACCAGTGCGTCGGCGACACGATCTGCGCCGGCGGTATCCTCTATGGCCAGCGCAACATCCCCGTCATCCTCGACTTCTGCAAGGACATCCGGGAGGTCGCAGCCAGCGGCGCGCGCTTCCTCAACTACGCCAACCCGATGGCGATGAACACGTGGGCGGCGCTCGAATACGGCAAGGTCGACACCATCGGCCTCTGCCACGGTGTCCAGCATGGCGGCGACCAGATCGCGGAGGTGCTCGGCGTCCGGTCCGCCGACGAGCTCGAATATGTCTGTGCCGGGATCAACCATCAGACCTGGTATATCGACATCCGCTTCCGGGGGCAGAGGATCGGCAAGGACGAACTGCTCGCCGCCTTCGAGCGGCATCCCGTCTTCTCGCGCCAGGAGAAGGTCCGGATCGACGTCCTCCGACGCTTCGGCTTCTATTCCACGGAGTCGAACGGGCACCTGTCTGAGTACCTTCCCTGGTATCGCAAGCGTCCCGAAGAGATCAGCCGCTGGATCGACCTCTCGCACTGGATCCATGGCGAGACGGGGGGCTACCTCCGCCACTGCGCCGAGCGCAACGCCACCTACGAGGCCGAGTTCTCGCGCATCCTCGAGGAGGCCGGACAGCCGATCGATCCGGCCGCGCGGTCGCGCGAGCATGCCAGCTACATCCTGGAGGCGATCGAAACCGGCCGGACCTATCGCGGCCACTTCAACGTCCGGAACAACGGCATCATCGCCAACCTGCCCGACGACGCCATCGTCGAGTCGCCCGGCTTCGTTGACGGCTTCGGCCTCAACATGGCCGCCGGCATCACCCTGCCAGAGGCCTGCGCCGCGACCTGCATCGCCTCGATCAACGTCCAGCGGATGGCGGTGCATGCCGCGATCGCCGGCGATGTCGACCTCCTGAAGCTGGCGGTGCTCCACGACCCGCTCGTCGGCGCCATCTGCACGCCTGAGGAGGTCTGGCAGATGGTCGACGAGATGCTGGTCGCCCAGGCCGAATGGCTGCCGCAATATGCGCCGGCGGTCCCGGCGGCGAAGGAGCGTCTCGCCCGCATGACGGTGAAGACAAGGGATTGGCAGGGTGCGGCGCGACGCGCGGCCGCAAGAGAGCTGGAAGGCACAGGCTGAGTTGGCGCTCGCCGTGCGCGGCGCCGCCACCAGACGACACAACGATGACCGGCGGGTCAAGCCGGCAGACTGTCTGATCGACGTGAGCAACGTTCCGACGGGACGGGAGGAAGGATCACATCGTCCGGGCGTCTTTGTCCGGTGCGGTTTATCAGGGAGGGACCGTTGAAAGCGCATCTCAAGGCACTGGGCGGAGCAAGTCTGCTCGTCATCATCTCGGCGACCGCCGCACCGGCGCAGACGCTGCCGCCGGATCCGCCGAATTTCGAAGCGCAGCAATCGCCGAACTTCGTCGACATCGACGACATCCTGGAGTACCGCGCACTGCCCGCGTACAGCGAGCCGGCCTGGGTGACGAAGAACTATGTCGAGACCGGCGACCTCCCGCCGGTTGGCGAGCGACTCCCCAAGGAGCCGATGGTCTACAAGACCGCGAACATGCCGGACGGCACCGGCGTCTATGGCGACACCATGCGTCATGTGATCGGCGGCCGGCCGCAGGGCTGGAACTTCCTCGCCGGCAACAACCAGGGCTGGGGCGGCATCGACATCGGCCTCTATGAGTGCCTGACGCGGACCGGCCCGCTGTTCACGGTGAAGGCCGAGGGCCTGCAGCCGATGCCGAACCTCGCCAGGAGCTGGGAGTGGTCCGAAGACGGGCACCAGCTCACGATGCACCTTGTCGAGGGCGCCAGGTGGTCCGACGGGGCACCCTTCACCTCCGAAGACGTGATGTTCACCTGGGAAGACAACATCGCCGACCCCAACGTCACCTCCGCCGTCGGCACCACCGAGGCCACGTTTGGCGAGGGGACCAGGCTCGAGGCCGTCGACGACTACACGATTCGATGGACCTTCAAGGAGCCGTTCGCGACGCAGTTCCTCTACCAGATGGCCTACGGGAACTTCTGTCCGAACCCGGCGCATATCCTCAAGCCGCAGCACCCCAGGTACAACGAGGACGCCACCTACGAGACCTACAAGAACTTCCCGGCGCCGGGCTACCTGAACTATCCCGTCCTCGGCGCGTGGGTCGTCACCGGCTACCGTCCGGACGATATCGTCATCCTCCGCCGCAACCCCTATTACTGGAAGGTGGACGAGGCGGGACGTCAGCTCCCCTACCTTGACGAGGTCCACTACAAGCTCTCGACCTGGGCGGACCGCGACGTGCAGACGGTGGCCGGGGCCGCCGATTTCTCGAACCTCGAGCAGCCGGAGAACTACGTCGAGTCGCTGAGGCGCGCGGCAGCGCCCGACGCGCCCGTGCGCCTTGCCTTCGGCGCCCGCACCATCGCCTACACCATCTATCCGAACCTCTCGGGCAATGGCTGGGGTGAACCGGACGAGCGCGGCCAGGCGGTGCGGGACCTCAACCGCAATCTCGATTTCCGCCGTGGCGTGAGCCGGGCCCTCGACCGGCAGCAGATCGGCGACGCTCTGGTGAAGGGCCCATTCACGACGCCCTATCCCGGCGGCGTCCTGGCGGAGACGTCGTTCTATGACAAGGCGTCAACCGTGTTCTTCCCCTACGATCCCGAGGCGGCTAAGGCCGACTTCGAGAAGGCCGGCCTCGAGGACACCGACGGAAACGGCTTCCTCAACTTTCCGGAAGGTGTGGCCGGCGGCGGCGACGTCGAGATCACGATGCTGATCAACGGCGACTACCAGACCGACAAGACCATCGGCGAGACGATCGTCGCGATGATGGAACGCGTCGGGATTCGGGTGATCCCCAACATTGTGGATGGCTCGACCCGGGACTCGCTGGCCCTGTCGGGCAAGTTCGACTGGCAGCCGGTCCGGATCAACTATCCGGAACTCTCGACGATCGTGCAGAACACGGTCGCGCTCGCACCGACCGGTCCGCAGGTGGCGTACGGGCATCGCGCCGGCAGCGACGGCACGCTCGATCTGCTGCCGTTCGAGCAGGAGATGGTCGATGTCGTCGGCCGGTTCATGGCCTCGCGGGATCCGGCCGAACAGGTCGACCTGATCAAGCAATACCAGAAGCTCTACACCGACAACGTCTATGCCATAGGGCTGACGCAGTACCCTGGTGCACTGATGATCAACAAACGGTTCGCCAACATCCCGGCGGGCGCGCCGATCTTCCTGTTCAACTGGGCGGAGGACAACATCATCCGCGAACGGGTCTTCGTGCCCGAGGACCAGCAGCGTCCCGAGTACCAGCTCCAGCCGGAAACGCTGCCGGGCGCGCCGGGCTGATCGCGGATACCATAAGGACAATAGCTGAAGGGGGCTCGAGACGCCTCCTTCAGCCGCCCGCGGAGCCGAAGACGAAATGCTGCTCTTCCTGCTGAAGCGCATCCTCGCCGCGATCCCGGTGCTGATGGTGCTCAGCGTGGTGACCTTCGCCATCATCCACGCACGGCCGGGCGACTACGGCGACTACGTCTACAGCATGCTGACGTCGCGCGGCGTGTCGACCATAGAGGCGTCCCGCGTCGCCGATGCGGTCCGGGTGCAGTACGGCCTGAACGATTCCCTTCCCGTCCAGTATTTCCAGTGGATCAAGGGCATCGTGACCCGTGGCGACTTCGGCTACAGCTTCTACTACAATCGCCCGGTGGGCGACGTCATCGCCGAGCGCCTGCCGGCGACCCTCGCGCTGGCCCTCACGTGCCATATCCTCGCAACGATTATCGGCGTGACCCTCGGCATCATCGCGGCCACCCGGCAGTATAGCTGGGCCGACACCGCGCTCTCGTTCCTGTCGTTCATCGGCATGACGGTTCCGCGATTCCTGCTCGCGATCATCATTCTCTACATCCTCGCCTTCAGGATGAACGCCCAGAACTTCGGCACGTTCTTTTCGTCCCAGTATGGCGGAGCGCCATGGTCCTGGGCGAAGTTCGTCGATCTCCTCCTGCACATCTGGCCGGTAATCCTGATCGCGACTTTCGGCGGCCTCGCCTACAACATGCGGGTGATGCGGGCGAACCTCCTCGACACGCTCAATGCCCAGTATGTCGAGACGGCAAGGGCCAAGGGCCTGCCGGAATCGGCGGTGATCATGCGCCACGCCGTCCCGAATGCGCTTCACCCGCTCGTCGCCTACCAGGGTGTCGCCATGCCCTACATGCTGACCGGCGAGATCGAGGTCGCGATCGTCTTCTCGCTCGCGACAGTCGGTCCGGCGATCGTGGGCTCGATGGCCGTGGGCGATGTCTACGTGACCGCGACATTCATGATGGTGCTCGCGGCGACCCTGATCGTCGGCAACATCATCGCCGACATGCTGCTTGCCTACCTCGATCCCCGGGTGCGCCTCGGGGGGAGGGCGGCATGACGGACACCCGCGTCCGGAGCGAGCCTGTCATCGCCGAGGCGGCCTCTGCCGGCGCCGCGCCGGCGTCTGCCGCTGCCGCCTCTGCCGGGAAGGGGCGCCTCGCCCAGGGGGGCGAGAGCTATCGGGTGCTGGTGTGGCGCCGGTTCCGCCGCTCGATCAGCGGCATGATCGGCCTCGTTCTCGTCTCGGCGCTGCTTCTCATGGCGCTGTTCGCGGACTTCTTCGCCCCGGTCGACCCCAAGGCTTCGAACCTTGCCTTTTCACCGCCGGACGCCGTCAGCTTCTTCACCGCTGACGGCCGCTTCACCCTTCGCCCCCGCGTCTACCCCACCGTGGAGACGGGGGAGTTCGATCCCGTCACCTTCCAGCCCCTGACCGGGGCCGACTACGAGAACCCGATCGATCTCGGCTTCTTCGTCAAGGGGTATCCGCACAGGATTCTCTGGCTGTTCCCCAGCGACGTTCACTTCTTCGGCGCCGTCGACGGCCGTCCTGTGCATTTCCTGGGCACCGACAAGCTGGGGCGCGACATCCTCTCGCGGGGCATCGTCGGCTCCCGGATCTCGTTGACCATCGCCCTGATCGTGGTGACCATCACCACCATCGTCGGCACGACGGTCGGTATCGCCTCGGGCTATCTCGGCGGACGGTTCGATGCGTGGACGCAGCGGGTCGTGGACGGCGTGCTCGCATTCCCGCAACTGCCGCTCTACCTCGCCCTGACGTCTCTGATACCGATCACGGCGCCGTCGAACGTGTTCATCGCCTTCGTCATCGCCGTCCTTGCGGCGCTCGGCTGGGCGCAGCTTTCCCGGGAGGTGCGCGGCAAGACGCTGGCGCTGGCGCGGATCGAATACGTGCGCGCGGCGATGGCGGTCGGTGCGAGCGACGGCCGCATCATCTTCCGCCACATCCTGCCGAACGTCCTTTCGCATGTCATCGTCGCGGTCACGATCGCCATCCCCGCGGTCATCCTCCTCGAATCGTTCCTCGGCTTCCTCGGCTTTGCCGTGAAGCCGCCGCTCATCTCCTGGGGCCTGATGCTCCAGGACACCGGTACGTTCTCGGTGATCGGCTCCTACCCCTGGATCCTGTCGCCCGTCGCGTTCGTGCTGATCGCGGTGTTCGCCTTCAACGCGCTCGGTGACGGCCTCCGCGACGCGGTCGATCCCTATTGAGAGGGGCGATGGCCAAGATCAACCCATTCGCTCCACCCGAACGCTTCGACCTCGACGCGCATGACCGCTCACTGATCCTCGACGCGCGCAATCTTGCGGTCTCCTTCCGGGTCGAGGGTGGTGTCGTCGATGCGGTGCGCGACGTCTCCTTCCAGCTTCACCGTGGCGAGACGATCGCCATCGTCGGTGAATCCGGATCCGGCAAGTCGGTCACCGCGCGCTCGGTCATGGGGCTTCTGTCGAAACGCGCGACGATCGGCTCCGAGGCCCGCATCCTGCTCGATGGCGAGAACATCCTGGATTTTGGCCCGCGCAAGCGGCGCGCGCTCCGAGGCGACCGAATCTCGATGATCTTCCAGGAGCCGATGAGCTCGCTCAACCCGGTCTACACCGTCGGGGCGCAGATCGCCGAGATCATCCTGCTCCACCAGAGGGTCAGCAAGCGCGAGGCGATGGTGCGGGCGCGCGCGCTCCTCGAGGAGGTGCAGATTCCGGAGCCGGATGCACGCCTCCGCCAGTACCCCCATCAGCTCTCGGGCGGCCAGCGCCAGCGCGTGATGATCGCCATGGCCCTCGCCAACCGGCCCGACGTGCTGATCGCGGACGAGCCGACCACCGCGCTCGACGTCACCGTGCAGGCCCAGATCCTCAACCTGATCAAGGAGCTCCAGGCCCGCTACGGCATGGCGGTGGTCCTGATCACGCACGATCTCACCATCGTCCGGAAGTTCGCCCACTACGTCTATGTGATGCAGGACGGCGAGGTGAAGGAGCACAACCTGACCGAACAGGTGTTCACCAACCCGCGCCATTCCTATACCCAGCATCTCCTCGCCTCGGAACCCAAGGGGGTTGCGCCGCCCCTGGCGGAAGACAACCCCGTGATCCTCGAGGGGCGGAGCGTCCGGGTCTCCTATACGCTCCGCCGCGGTGGCATGTTCAGGCCCCAATACTTCGACCTCGTTGCGGTCGACGGCCTCGACCTCCGCCTCAAGCGTCACGAGACCCTCGGCCTCGTCGGCGAGTCGGGGTCCGGCAAGACGACCTTCGGCCAGGCCCTGATCCGCCTCATCGCGCACAGCACGGGCGAGGTCCACTTCACGGGCGAGGCCATCCACGACAAGACGCGCCGCGAGATGCGGCCGCTCCGCTCGCGCATGCAGATCGTCTTCCAGGATCCCTTCGCCTCGCTCAATCCGCGCATGTCGATCCGGCAGATCGTCGAGGAGGGGCTGATCGTCAACGGCATCGGCGACGGCTCGAAGGAGCGCCTCGAGCGCGTCCGCCAGGCGCTTCGCGATGCCGGCCTGCCGGACACCATCTTGTCGCGCTTCCCCCACGAGTTCTCGGGCGGCCAGCGCCAGCGCATCGCCATCGCCCGCGCCATCGCCCTCGAGCCCGAGTTCATCCTGCTCGACGAGCCGACCTCCGCCCTCGACCTCTCCGTCCAGGCGCAGATCGTCGAGCTGCTGCGCAAGCTCCAGGACGAGCGGGGCCTCAGCTACCTGTTCATCTCCCACGATCTCAAGGTCGTCCGCGCTCTCTGCCACCGGGTCATCGTCATGCAGCACGGCAAGGTGGTCGAAGAGGGTCCGGTGACCGAAGTCCTCACCCGTCCGAAAACGCCCTACACCGAACGTCTGGTGAAGGCGGCTTTCGACGTCGCCGCCTGACGATCCCGCCACGGAGCAAAGACGTGCCTGCCAATCCAAAGATCGCCTTCATCGGCGCCGGGTCCACCGTGTTCATGAAGAACATCGTCGGCGACATCCTGCAGCGGCCCGCGCTTCGCGGGGCGGAGCTGCGGCTCATGGACATCGACCAGCAGCGGCTGGAGGAATCGGGCGTCGTCGCCGGCAAGCTGATCTCGACCCTCGGCGTCCCGGCCAGGGTTGCGACCTTCACCGACCGTCGCGCCAGCCTTGCCGGCGCCGATTTCGTCATCGTCGCCTTCCAGATCGGCGGCTACGAACCCTGCACGGTCACCGACTTCGAGGTGCCGAAGAAGTACGGCCTGCGCCAGACCATCGCCGATACGCTCGGCGTCGGCGGCATCATGCGCGGCCTTCGTACCGTACCCCACCTCTGGGCCATCTGCGAGGACATCCTCGCCGTCTGCCCGGATGCGATCATGCTTCAATACGTGAACCCGATGGCGATCAACACTTGGGCGATCTCGGCGCGATACCCGGCGATCCGCCAGGTCGGCCTCTGCCACTCGGTCCAGGGCACGGCGATGGAACTCGCCCACGATCTCGACATCCCCTACGAGCGGATCCGCTACCGCGCTGCCGGCGTCAACCACATGGCGTTCTTCCTGAATTTCGAAGAGGTCATGGACGACGGCAGCCTCCGCGACCTCTACCCCGATCTCGTTCGCGCCTATCGCGAGGGCCGGGCACCGAAGCCGGGCTGGAACCCGCGCTGCCCCAACCGCGTGCGCTACGAGATGCTCACCCGGCTCGGCTATTTCGTCACCGAAAGCTCGGAGCACTTCGCCGAGTACACGCCCTGGTTCATCAAGCGCGACCGGCCCGACCTCATCGAGCGCTTCGGCATCCCGCTCGACGAGTACCCGAAGCGCTGCGTCGAGCAGATCGCCCGCTGGAAGGCGCAGGCGCTCGAATATCGCCAGGCGGCCACGATAGAGGTCGAGGCCAGCCGGGAATATGCCTCCTCGATCATCAACTCGGTCTGGACCGGCGAGCCCTCGGTCGTCTACGGCAATCTCCACAACAACGGCTGCATCACCTCGCTGCCGGCCGACGCTGCCGTGGAGGTGCCCTGCCTCGTCGATCGGAACGGCGTCCAGCCGACCTGGATCGGCGAGCTGCCACCCCAGCTGACGGCGCTCATCCGTACCAACTGCAATGTCCAGGAACTGACCGTGCGCGCGCTCCTCACCGAAAATCGCGAGCACATCTACCACGCGGCGATGATGGATCCGCATACGGCGGCCGAACTCGATCTCGACCAGATCTGGGCGATGGTCGACGATCTCATCGCCGCCCATGGCGACTGGCTCCCTGCCTGGGTTCATCAAGGCGTCGAGCACCAGCGCGTCGCCTGAGGCGGGCAAGGCCGCTGCAGCCGGGGCGCTCGCCGGCACCTTCCTCCGGGTGCCGCGCGGATCATCGGTCGTCGCGCATGCAACCGGGCGCGGCGATCGGGTTCGATCGGAACCGACGCCGGCGCCTCGCCGGGTTGCCCACCAATGTGCTCGTCAGCTTCCTCGTCTTCTCGTCGATCGGCATCCTCGCCGGTCGCGGAGCGTTCGGCCGGCCGCGCTCGACGGCCGGTTGCCTGGCGACACGACCCTTCGGGGCCGACGGCGCCGCCAATCTTCCAAGTCGCTGATACTAAGGCCGATCAGGTGTGATCGGGTGGTGCCGGCAACAGGATTCGAACCCGTGACCCCCTGATTACAAATCAGGTGCTCTACCAGCTGAGCTATGCCGGCCTCGCCATGGCGTAGCAGCGGCCCGGCGCGCGGGCAAGGTCGATGCGCCGGCCTTCAGTCCGTGCCGGCGGCGCCGAGATGGCGGCGGGCCACATAGAGGGCGACCGCCGCGGCATTGGAGACGTTGAGGCTCGCGAGTGGCCCGGCCACGTCGAGCCGGGCGACGTGGTCGCAGTTTTCCCGCGTCAGGCGGCGCAGGCCCTTGCCCTCGGCGCCGAGGACCAGGGCGATCTGGCCGCCGTGGAGGCTGGCCTCGAAGGCCGCGCCGCCTTCGCTGTCGAGGCCGATGCGCAGGAAGCCGAGGTCGGCGAGCTGATCGAGGGCGCGGGCGAGGTTGGGCACCGCGACCATCGGCAGCCTGTCGAGTGCCCCCGAGGCGGCCTTGGCGAGCACCCCGGTCTCGGCCGGGGCGTGGCGGTTGGTGGAGATGAGCGCATCGGCGCCGAAGGCGAGGGCCGAGCGGAGGATCGCACCGACATTGTGGGGATCCGTCACCTGGTCGAGCACGACGACGAGCCGCGCCCCGGCGAGCGCGTCGATCGCCTGCGGCTCCAGCGGCAGGACCTCGAGCGCGATGCCCTGATGCACCGCATCGCCGCCGAGCAGGCGGTCGAGGTCGCGCGGCTCCGCTTCCTCGGGAGCGACCGGCAGGGTCGCGCCGGCTTCGGTGAGACGGGCGAGGGCGTTGGCGGTGCCGATGACCCGGCGCACCGTGCGGCGCGGATTGGCGAGCGCGGCGAGCACGGGATGGATGCCGTAGACGAAATGGGCTTCCTCCCGACGCTCCGCGGCGCCGTGGCGGCCGCCGCGGTGGGCTCTGCGATCCGTACGGTGAGGGCGGCGCTGGTTCATCCTGCGGCTTATAGGCGGCGGCCCCCGCGGCGGCAATTCCGTCGCCGCCGATGGCGGCGCCGCGCGGTTCGAGCGTTACGTGCGTTGACACGATCGGCCGTGGTCGCCATAAGACCCGCCGACGTCCTGCTCGCGGGCAGGGCTTCGGTGCCACCGGCATCGTGGGAGAGTGTCCCGAGCGGCAAAGGGGGCGGACTGTAAATCCGCTGGCTATGCCTTCGTAGGTTCGAGTCCTACTTCCCCCACCACCCGGCCGCCGGCCTTGGGCTCGCGGGTGTAGCTCAATGGTAGAGCAACAGCCTTCCAAGCTGATGACGAGGGTTCGATTCCCTTCACCCGCTCCAACGCCTCCGCCTGAAACTTTCCCTTCACCCGCTCCAACGCCTCCGCTTGAAGCCTTCCCTTCACG
>JAEZEN010000128.1 GCA_023433185.1 Pseudomonadota bacterium
CTGTTGATCTCGGACGACTTCTCCATGTGGGGTATGTGCCCCGCCCCGGCGAGCCGGGTCACGGCCACGGAGCCGGGCAGGCCCTCGGCGTGGCTTGCCGGCAGGATCTGATCCGCTTCACCCCAAACCACCGCCACCGGAACCGACACACCGGCCAGGCGGTCCCTGAGCGACGCCTTCTGGCGGCCGCCGGAGAAGTTCGCCTCCGCGATGGCGGTAAGCGCCGCCGGGGCGCCGTCGAGCCGCTTGAACTTGAGCACGTCCTCGACCATGTCGGCGCTGATCATGCCGGGGTCGGCGACGAGCATTTCCAGCACTGGCCGGAGCTTCCGCGAACGGGTTTCCGAGAGGAAGCCCCCGATGAACGCCTCCGCGATCTCATCTCCCAGCCCCGCCGGGGCGACGAGCGTGAGGGCCGTCACGCGCTCCGGCGCGGCGGCCGCGATCTCGATGGCGATGGCGCCGCCGAGCGAATGGCCGACGAGATGCGCCTTCTCGATGCCCGCGGCGTCCATGTAGTCCCGCACCGTCTTCGCGAGGCCGGCGACCGACCCATCGGCAACCTGCTTCGAGGACCCGCCGTGGCCCGGCAGGTCGATGGCGTAGACCGGCCGGCTCTCGGCGAGCGCCTGCTGGTTGAACATCCACGTCGAGAGGTCGGCGCCGAAGCCGTGGATCATCAGGATCGGCGAGCCCTCCTCGGGCCCGAGCCGGAGATGGCGGATGGTCTGCCCGCCGACGCTGATCGGCTCGGCGCGGGGGCCGTCGTCACCGGCCTTCTCGACCGGCTTGAAGTTGGCCAGGAAGTCCGTGACGAAGGCGTCGATCTCGGCGTCCGAAACATCCCCCTCCGCCGCCACGCCGAGGAGCGCGCCGACCGGCACCGTCTCGCCTTCGGCCACCACCTTGCGGCGGAGCGTCCCCGCCACCGGGCTCTCGAAGGCGTTGGCGATCTTGGACGTCTCGATGTCCATGATCTCGTCGCCGACGCCGATGGCGGCGCCCTCCTCCACCGCCCAGCGCGCGAGCATGCCCTCTTCCATGGCAAGCCCCCATTTGGGCATGGTGATCGCCTGGATTGCGGGCATGGCATGCTGTCCTTCCGTCTCGTTGTCGTCTTCGCCTTCGGCCCAGAATGGAGCGATCCGCCTTGGCGCCGTCACTCAGCAGCCTCCCGCCGGCCGTGGTCCATGACCGATCGGACGGCCGCCTCGATCTTGTCGACGCCGGGGATGTAGAGATCTTCCAGCACCGACGAGAACGGCACGGGTGCATGCGGCGCAGTGACCAGCCTGATCGGCGCCTTGAGGGAATCGAAGGCGTTCTCGGCGACGAGCCCGGCGATGTCGCTCGCCATGGAGCAGCGCGGATGGGCTTCATCCACCACCACCAGACGGCCGGTTTCGGCGACGGTCTCGAGGATCGTCTCGGTGTCGAGCGGCGAGGTCGTCCGCGGATCGACGACCGTGCAGGTGATCCCCGACCTGGCGAGGTTGTCGGCGGCTTCGTTGGCGAAGTTCACCATCCGGCCGAAGGCGACGATCGTCACGTCGTCGCCCTCGCGGGTCACGCTCGCCTCGCCGAACGGGATGGCATAGGCCTCGTCCGGCACCTCGCCCTCCATGTCGTAGAGCGCCTTGTGCTCGAAGAAGACCACCGGGTCGTCGTCACGGATCGCCTGGATGAGCAGCCCCTTCGCCTCGTAGGGGTTGGACGGCAGGACCACCTTGAGCCCCGGGATGTGGGTGAACATCGGGTAGAGGCACTGGCTGTGCTGCGAGGCGGCACGGAAGCCGGCGCCGTACATGGTGCGCACGACCAGAGGGGTGACCGCCTTGCCACCGAACATGTAGCGGAACTTGGCCGCCTGGTTGAAGATCTGGTCGAAACAGACTCCCATGAAGTCGACGAACATCAGCTCGACGATCGGCCGGAGACCGGTCGCGGCCGCCCCTGCCGCCGCGCCGACAAACGAAATCTCGGCGAGGTGGGTGTCGAGCACGCGGTCCGGCCCGAACTGCGGGCGCAGGCCCTTGGTGACCCCGAGCGGGCCGCCCCAGGCGTCCTGGTCGCCCTGCGTTCCGGTGCCGCCGGCAATGTCCTCGCCCATGATGATGACGCGCGGATCGCGCTCCATCTCCTGGCGGATGGCCTCGTTGATGGCCTGGCGATAGCTCTTCTTCGACATGGCTCCCCGGCCCCTCAATACGAGACGTAGATATCGGTCATCAGGTCGGCCGCCGTCGGCAGCGGCGCGGCCTTCGCCTCGCGGACGCAGCGGGCGATGTCGGCCGATATCTCGCGGTCGATCGCGTCGAGTTCGTCGGCCGGGATCAGCGACGCCTCCGTGATGCGCTGGCGGAACATCACGATCGGGTCGAGATTGGCGCGGATATGCGGCACCTCGTCGGGGTGGCGATAGGTCATCGCGTCACCCTCGAAGTGGCCGTAGAAGCGGTTGAGCCGCACATGGAGAAGCGAGGGGCCGCCGCCCGAGCGCGCCCGCTCGATCGCCTCGCCCGACGCCTCGTAGACCTCGAAGAAGTCCGACCCGTCGACCTCGCGGGAGGGAATGCCGAAGCCGTTGGCCCGTGCGGTCTGGCTGCCACCCACCGACCAGCTCGACGCCGTCGATTCGGCGTAGCCGTTGTCCTCGGCGACGAAGACCATCGGCAGGTTCCAGATCTTGGCGAGATTGTAGCTCTCGAGCACGGCCCCCTGATTCGAGGCGCCGTCCCCGTAGAAGCAGACCGCGCCGCCACCGGTGCCGCGCGTCTTGGCGGTGCGCGCCGCGCCGCACGCGAGCGGCGCGCCGGCGCCGACGATGCCGTTCGCGCCGAGCATCCCCTTAGACAGGTCGGCGATGTGCATCGAGCCGCCCTTGCCGCCGCACAACCCGTCCTTTCGGCCGAAGATCTCGTGCATCATGCCGTCGATGTCGCAGCCCTTGGCGATGCAATGGCCGTGGCCGCGATGGGTCGAGGCGATAGCGTCGCGATCGTCGAGGTGCATGCAGACCCCGACCCCCGAGGCTTCCTCGCCGGCATACAGATGCACGAATCCCGGGATGTTGCCGGCGGAGAACTCCTGGTGGACGGCCTCCTCGAACTCGCGGATGAGACGCATCCGCCGGTAGGCGGCCACAAGTTCCTGACGCGACAGCTGAAGTCCGCTCGCCATCCTGTTCCTCCCCAGACATTGTTGTCTTTGTTGCACCGATGTTAGTGCGGCCGACGGGGATGAGGAAGCCCACTTCTTCGCGCGCACGTCGATTTTGGGAGCGCCGGCCGGCGGTCCTGCTGCCGCCCCGGAACAACCGCCGCGGCGGCCCGTTTCCCGCATGTCCTTCACCGGGCCGGAACACCGACAGAGAGTGGGAATGATGGAGAAGCTGGACCTGGAAATCGTCCCCGCGGCCGGAGGCTGGGATGTCGTCGAGAATGGCGAGCGGGGCACGGCCGCCTATGCCACGCGGGAGGCCGCGTTCGAGGCGGTGATCGGCCCGGCGTCCAACGCGCTCAAACTCGGCCTCGAGGTCGCGATACGGGTACAGGCGGTCCCGGGCCGGACGCTGGAATAGGCACGCTACCCCGACCGCCGACCGGCACCCGCGCCGGTGGAATGTTTTTCCACTCCCGTTGCGGAGATTGGAACCGCCATCTTCGCAGGACTCTCGAAGATTTCTTAAGTCTTGTCGGGAAGCAGTCGCCGCGGCTGCTGATTGTCTTCGGCACGGCGGGATTGGGATGGAATCGATGACGGCCGGCGCACGCAAGCTTGGTGTCTTCCCGGCCTTCCACAAGGTGGACGGCCGCCGCGTCGTGGGGGTCGGCGGCGGCGCGGAGGCTGCTGCCAAGATCCGCCTCCTGTCGGAGACCAGGGCTGAGAGCGTCGTCTATGCC
>JAEZEN010000166.1 GCA_023433185.1 Pseudomonadota bacterium
CGTTGGTCATCGCCTTGAAGCACTGCTTCGGGTCGACGCCGTTCTGCGCGAAGACGAAGGTCATCGGCACGAGGAAGCCCGAGGTCGAGTTGGGGTCGCCCATGCCGAAGCTCAGCGACTTGTCGCATGTCAGCACGTCGTCGACGCTGGTGAGCGGGCTGTCGACGCTGGTGACAAGCAGCGACCAGTAGCCGGGGTTGCCTTCGACGTCGACGGTCTGGACGAAGACCTCGCCGTTGGAGCGGTCGACCGCCTCCATCGCCGACTTGTTGCCGTACCAGGCGACCTGGACCTTGCCGAAGCGCATGCCCTCGATGACCCCGGCATAGTCCGAGGCGAAGAAGACGTTGACCTTGAGGCCGGTCTCCGCCTCCATCGCGGCAAGGAAGGGGTCCCAGGCGGTCTTGAGGTTCATCTGCGACTCGGTCGAGATGATGCCGAAATTGATCTCGGTGGTCTCGGCGAGCGCTACGGACGAGACGGACGCCGCAAGTGCGGCGGCGGTGACGGTTCGGAGCAGCATGTTCATCGGGGAGTGCCTCCAGTGGTGCCGGCCCGCAGCGCGGGTCCGGCGGGTTCAGAGCGTGGCGAGAGCCGGCTCCGCGAGCGGCCGGCGAAGCGGCGGACGGGCCGGCGCCGTGTCGATGAAGTCGCCCTCGGGAAGGATCAGCTCCTCCGAGGCCTCGCCGTAGAGGTCGCGGAGGAAGGCCGGCGTCAGCGCGGTCGACGGGCCGTCATAGGCGATCATCCCGTCGCGGAGCGCGATGGTGCGCGGGCAGTAGCGGCGCGCGTATTCGACCTGGTGCAGCGAGACCACGACGGTGATGCCGTCGGCGCGATTGATCTCGACGAGGCACTCCATCACGCGCTTGGCCGCGGCGGGATCGAGCGAGGCGATCGGCTCGTCGGCGAGGAGGAGCCTGGCGCCCTGGAGGAGCGTGCGGGCGATGGCGGCGCGCTGCTGCTGCCCGCCGGAGAGCGTCGATGAACGCTGGCGCGCGGTCTCGGCGATGCCGACCCGGGCGAGCGCGCCGACCGCGGCGATCTTCTCGGCGGCGTTGAACCAGCCGAACGTGCCGCGCCACCCCGGAACCCGGCCCAGCAGGCCGACGAGCACGTTGGTCATCACCGGCAGGCGGCCGACCAGGTTGAACTGCTGGAACACCACGCCGACCTCGCGCCGGATGAAGCGCGCCTCGCGCGACAGCCGTCCGGCCTCCTGGAGACGCCGGCCGAAGATGTCGATGCGGCCGACATCGCCGCTGCCCTGCTCGAGCCCGGCCATGTGGCGGATGAGGGTCGACTTGCCAGATCCGGAGGCGCCGATCAGGGCGACGATCTCGCCCGGCTCGATCCGCAAGCTCACCTCGCTCAACGCCTGCTTCCGGCCGAAGCGCTTCGACAGCCTCTCGACGATGACGGCAGGCACGTGACGCGTCTCCCGGAACGATGGTGTCGTCGCGCTCGATACAAGCCGTCCCTGACCGTTGCGTATCGGTTCGATGACGGTTCGGCGACAATCCCCGCTTCGCACACCCGCCGAGCGACGGTCCGACGAATCCGGGCCCCTTGCCGGCCCCGGCATTTCCCGCGATACCGGACGCGGAGCGACCGGGCGCCACGAGAGCGCCGTGAGGGAGGCCTTCGAATCATGGGAATCTTCGACGAAGGGCTCGACCGGAATCCGGCCAACTTCGCCGTGCTCACCCCGGTGAGCTTCGTCGAGCGCAGCGCCGAGATCTTCGGCGACCTGACCGCCGTCATCCATGGCCGTCGCCGCTATGACTGGCGGGCGACCCGCGACCGCTCGGCCCGGCTCGCCGCCGCACTCGCCGCGCTGGGGGTCGGCCGCGGCACGACGGTCAGCGTCGTGCTCTCCAACACGCCGGAGATGCTCGAGGCGCACTATGCCGTCCCGGCGCTCGGTGCGGTGATCCACGCCCTCAACACGCGGCTCGATGCGCGCCTCATCGCCTGGCAGATGCACCACTGCGAGGCGAGCGTGCTGATCACCGACCGAGAGTTCTCGGCGACGATGGCCGAGGCGCTCCGCATCCTCGATGCCGAGCACGGCCGGCGGCCCCTCGTCATCGATGTCGACGACAGCGAATATGCCGGTCCCGGCGAACGGCTCGGGCGCCACGAATACGAGGCGCTGATCGCCGCCCACGACCCGGTCGACCGGCTTGAAGGTCCCGCCGACGAATGGGACGCCATCGCCGTCAGCTACACCTCGGGGACCACCGGCGATCCCAAGGGCGTGGTCACCCACCACCGCGGCGCCTACCTCAACGCCGTCTGCAATGCCGTCACCTGGACCCTGCCGAACTTCGCCGTCTACCTCTGGACGCTGCCGATGTTCCACTGCAGCGGCTGGTGCTTTCCGTGGACCATCGCGATGGTGGGCGGCACCCATGTCTGCCTGCGGAAGGTCGAGGTGGCGGCCATCTTCGCCGCGATGCGCGACCACAAGGCCGACCACTATTGCGCCGCGCCGATCGTCCACACGATGCTGATCAACGCGCCGGAGGAACTTCGCGCCGGCATCGACCACCCGGTCCGGGCGATGGTGGCGGCCGCCTCGCCGTCGGCGGCGATGATCGAAGGCATGGCGCGCATCGGCATCGACCTCACCCATGTCTACGGCCTGACCGAGGTCTACGGTCCCGCTTCGGTCTGCGTGAAGCGCCCGTCCTGGGCGGCGGAACCGCTCGCCGAGCAGGTCCGGCTCAACGGCCGGCAGGGCGTCCGCTACGTGCTCGAGGAAGGGATGACGGTGCTCGACCCGGAGACCCTCGGCCCGGTGCCGGCCGACGGCACGACGATGGGCGAGATCATGTTCCGCGGCAACATCACGATGAAAGGCTATCTCAAGAACCCGAAGGCGACCGCGGCCGCCTTCCGCGGCGGCTGGTTCCACACCGGCGACCTCGCCGTCATGGAGCCGGACCGCTACATGAAGATCAGGGATCGCAGCAAGGACGTGATCATATCGGGCGGCGAGAACATCTCCTCGATCGAGGTCGAGGACGCCCTCTACCGCCACCCGGCGGTGGCGACCTGCGCGGTCGTCGCCAAGCCCGACGAGAAGTGGGGCGAGACCCCGCTCGCCTTCGTTGAATTGCGCCCCGGCGCGACGGTCACCGCCGACGACCTGGTCGCCCATTGCCGCGGCCTGCTCGCCGCCTACAAGGTGCCGCGCGAGGTGCGCTTCGCCGAGATCCCGAAGACCGTGACCGGCAAGATCCAGAAATACCAGCTCCGCGAGATCGCCCGCTCGGCGAGCGCCATCACCTGACCGGAGGACCGTCACCCATGGCCGATACCGAAGCGCCCGTCGTCCTCGCCGAACGCGACGGCCGCGGCGTCGTCACCCTCACCCTCAACCGGCCGCGGGCGATGAACGCGCTGTCGGAGGCGGTTCTCGGGAGCCTCAAGGCCGAGCTCGCGGCTGCCGCGCGCGACCCCGCCGTCCGCGCCGTCGTCCTCGCCGGCGCCGGCAAGGCCTTCTCCGCCGGCCACGACCTCAAGGAGATGCGGACGGCGCCGAGCCTCGACTACTACCGCGGCCTGTTCGCCGCGTGCACCGAGGTGATGCTGGCGATCAGGGACCTGCCCGTGCCGGTGATCGCCAGGGTCCAGGGCATCGCGACCGCCGCCGGCTGCCAGCTCGTCGCCCAGTGTGACCTCGCGGTCGCGGCAAGCGACGCGCGCTTCGCCGTGAGCGGCGTCAATTACGGGCTGTTCTGCTCGACGCCGAGCGTCGCGCTGTCGCGGAACGTCGGCCGCAAGCAGGCGATGGAGATGCTCCTGACGGGCGACTTCATCGACGCCGCGGAAGCCCTCGCCCGCGGGCTGGTCAACCGCGTCGCTCCGCCCGAGGCGCTCGATGCCGCGGTCGAGGATCTGGTGGCGAGGATCGTCGCCAAGGCGCCCGCCGCGGTGCGCATCGGCAAGGCGCAGTTCTACCGGCAGATCGAGGCCGGTCTCGACGAGGCCTACGCGATCGCCAGCGAGGCGATGGCCTGCAACATGATGGACGCGGCCGCCCTCGACGGCGTCCAGGCCTTCATCGACAAGCGGAAACCGTGAGGCGACCCTAACCGCCCGGCCAGCGCTGGGCGGCCTCGAAGGCAGCCTGCTGCTGCTCCGGCGACAGGCCTTCGACATAGGTGTCGAGCCAGTCGTCGTCCCGGCCGGCGTTCTGGGCAAGGTAGTGCCACTTCGCCGCGGCGACGGGATCGGCCGGCGCGCCCACACCGATGGCGAGGATCCGCGCGAGCCGGTTCTGGGCGATCGGGTCGCCGGCATCCG
>JAEZEN010000259.1 GCA_023433185.1 Pseudomonadota bacterium
CCGCGCGCCGGGGGACCAGGGCACGGCGGCGGCGGTCGCCTTCGCCCGCATCCCGCCGGGCGCCGGCGATGACGCGCGCATCGACCTCGAGACGCCCGTGTGAGCGCCATCACCGGGGTCGGCGCGGAGCGCTTGCCGGATCGCCCTCCAGACGCCAGCATGCGCGCCAGTTCCAGCCACGCCGGGGGCTCCTCGCATGAACGCAATCCTCTTCACCAACGGCCGGGTCCTCGATCCCGCGGCGGGAACCCTCCGCAGTGGCCTCTCGGTCCTGGTCGAGGACGGCGCCATCGTCGCCGTGTCCGACGGGCCGGCCCGCGGCGCGGCGGAAACCGTCGACCTCGACGGGCGAACGCTGATGCCGGGGCTGATCGACTGCCACGTCCACGTCAATGCCAGCACCGTCGACATCGGCCGGACGGCGATGCTGCCGTCGTCGCTCGCCGCGCTCCGCGCCGCCCGCATCATGGAGACCATGCTGCAGCGCGGCTTCACCACGGTGCGCGACGTCGGCGGCGCCGACCTCGGGCTCGTGATGGCGCTCGAAGAAGGCCTGATCGCCGGGCCGCGCCTCGTGATCTGCGGCAAGGCGCTGTCGCCGACCGGCGGCCATGGCGACTTCCGCAGCCGCCTGGACGACCGCGACGGCGACTTCAGCGACCGCGCGGGCGCCATGTCGCAGCGCGTCGACGGCGTCGATGCGCTCCGCCGCGCCTGCCGCGAGCAGATCAAGGCCGGCGCCCGGTTCATCAAGCTCATGGCCAATGGCGGAATCGCCTCGCCCAACGATCCGATCCATGCCCTCGGCTTCTCGCGCGACGAGATCAGGGCGGCCGTCGAGGAGGCCGACAATGCCGGCTTCTATGTCGCCGCCCACCTCTACACCGACCGCGCCATCGCCCGCGCGGTCGAGTGCGGCGTCCATTCGCTGGAGCACTGCAACCTCATCCGCCCCGAGACCGCGCGCCGCGCCGCCGAGGCCGGCTGCATCGCGGTGCCGACGCTTGTCACCTACGAGGCCCTTGCGCTCGAAGGCGCAGCCCTTGGCCTGCCGGCGGAATCGGTCGCCAAGATCGAGACGGTGCGGGCCGGCGGCATGGAATCGCTCGCCGTCATGCGCGACGCGGGCTTGCCGATGGCCTTCGGCAGCGACCTGCTCGGTGGCCTCATGAAGTACCACTCGATGGAGTTCGAGATCCGCGCCCGCGTGCTGCCGGCCGCTGAGATCATCGCCTCGGCCACCATCGTCGGGGCGCGGCTCTGCGGGATGGAAGACCGGATCGGCACGATCGCGCCCGGCGCCCTCGCCGACCTGATCGTCGTCGACGGCAACCCGCTCGACGACGTGACGCTGCTCGGCAGCGACGGCGCGCATCTCCCCGCCATCATGGCGCGCGGGAGGTTCGTGAGGAACGCGCTGGCGTGACCGCGGCGAGCACCGCCCGGCCGCGGGCGGAGAGCCGGTAACCGACATCGAGGCTCTCGGTCAGCCCGAGGTCCTTGAGCTTGCGGACATCCCGCTTGAACGCGACCGTGTCGCGCCCAAGGCGGGTGGCGAGGTCGGCGGCCCGCCGGCCTTCGTGCTTCCCGATCAATGCCAGCACGGCACCGGTCCAGGGGCCGGCGGCGGCTGCCCGGTCGAGCCGCTCGAGGCGGGCGAGGAGCGGCGTGAGATCGTCGGGCACCGAATCACGGAGCGCGAGTCGCGGGTCGTCCCCGGCATGGCGGAAGGTCACCCGGTAGAGATCCCCCGGCCGGGCGGCCAGCCGGGCGAGGAGGTCCGCCCGGCTCACCGCGCCGGAGCGCGCCGCCTCGGGCTCGCCGACGTCCGATTCGGCGATGCGGTCGACATCGAGGATCTCCAGGAGCCCGGCGGCGGTGCGGAGCCGCGTGCCCACTTTCACCGACGGTCGCCGCCAGCGGCGGAAGGCGACGTCGATCCGGCCCTCGCGGATCGCCCGGAGTTCTGCGGCCGTGAACAGCACCGCGCGCCCCGCGGAAACGCTAGCCGCTGAGGCGCTCGATGGTCGCGCCACAGGCACCGAGCTTGTCCTCGATGCGCTCGAAGCCGCGGTCGAGATGGTAGACGCGGTTGACGATCGTCTCGCCCTCGGCCGCCAGCCCGGCGATGACCAGCGACACCGAGGCGCGGAGATCGGTCGCCATGACCTGCGCGCCCTTGAGCTGCCCGACGCCCTTGACCGTCGCCATCTGGCCGTCGAGGTGGATGTCGGCGCCCAGCCGGGCAAGCTCCTGGACGTGCATGAAGCGGTTCTCGAAGATCGTCTCGCGGATGCGCGAGGTCCCCCCGGCGCGGCTGACCAGCGCCATCAATTGCGCCTGAAGGTCGGTAGGAAAGCCGGGGAAAGGCTCGGTGGTCACCTCGACCGGATGCAGGCCGCTGCCGTTCCGCTGGACGCGCAGGCCGTGATTGGTCGCGGTGATCGTCGCACCGACCTCGGTCAGCACCTCGATCGGGCGCTGGAGCGTATCGGGCGTCGCGCCCTCGAGCACCACGCCGCCGCCGGTCATCGCCACGGCCATCGCGTAGGTGCCGGTCTCGATGCGGTCGGCCATCACCGGGTGCCGCGCGCCGCCGAGGCGCTCGACGCCCTCGACCCGGATCGTCGAGGAGCCGGCGCCGTAGATCTTCGCGCCCATCTTGATCAGGCAGGCGGCGAGGTCGCTGATCTCGGGCTCGCGCGCCGCGTTCTCGATGACGCTCTCGCCGCGGGCAAGCGCTGCGGCCATCAGCGCGACATGCGTCGCCCCCACCGTGACCTTGGGGAAGGTGATGCGGTTGCCGCGCAGCCCCTTCGGGGCGCGGGCAATCACGTAGCCGCCGTCGATGTCGATCTCGGCGCCGAGGTCGCGGAGCGCCGAGATGAACAGGTCGACCGGACGCGTGCCGATGGCGCAGCCGCCGGGCAGCGACACCCGCGCCTCGCCCATCCGGGCGAGCAGCGGCCCGATGACCCAGAAGCTCGCCCGCATCTTGGAGACGAGCTCATAGGGAGCGACGGTGTCGACGATCGCGCCGGCGGTGAGTTCCAGCGTCTCGCCGGAGAGGCCGTTCTGGCCGGCCCGCTTGCCGGCGACCATGCAGTCGACGCCGTGATTGTTGAGGATGCGCTTGAGGAGCTGGACGTCGGCCAGGCGCGGCACGTTGTCGAGAGTGAGCGTCTCGGACGTGAGCAGGCTCGCGATCATCAGCGGCAGGGCGGCGTTCTTGGCGCCCGAGATGGCGATGGTGCCGTTGAGCGGCGCGCCGCCGACGATGCGAATGCGATCCATGTGCGGAGCCGCCCCTTCTTGCTGTCCGAATCGTCCCCTCGGCCCGGCTGCCCGGGACCCCGACCGGCCGTCTAACGCAGGTTTGCGGCCGGTACAAGGCAGGCGGGAGATCCCGCCCCGTCCCTCATTTCGCGGCCTCTCCGCTGCCGGATGCCGATTCGGGCGCCTCTTCGGCCGGCGTTTCGGGCGCCAGCCGATCCGCCGCCTTGCGCCGCCGCAGATTGGCACGCAGCGCGGCGGCAAGCCGCTCCTCGCGTTCCTTCCGGGCCTGGTTTCTGGCGGCGTCGCTCTTGTCCTCGCTCATGCGCGGCATTCTACCC
>JAEZEN010000272.1 GCA_023433185.1 Pseudomonadota bacterium
CGAAGACGATGTTCTGGGCGAAGATGTTGACGCCGAGGAATGTCATGCCGATGCGCACGACCGAGATGATGAGCGCGCCGACGAGGGTGCGCCAGATGCTGCCGACCCCGCCGGTGATCGCCGTGCCGCCAACCACCACGGCGGCGATCGAGGGCAGCAGCATTTCCGCCGCAAGGGTCGGGGAGCCGCTCGACAGGCGGCCCGCCAGGATCACGCCGGCCAGCGCCGCGAAGGAGGCCGAGAGGACGAAGGCGATGACCTTCTGGCGGTCGACCTTGACGCCCGAGGCATAGGCCGCGGGTTCGCCCGCGCCGATCGCCGCGCTGTAGCGGCCGAAGGCCGTGCGGCTCTGGAGGATGTGGGCGACGACGAGCACGACGAGGCCGACGATGACAACGCCGGGGATGCCGAAGACGCTGCCCGTGATCCACGTCTGGTAGCTGCGGTCCGCCTCGCCGAGGGTGATCGACTGCTCGCGCGACAGCACCAGCGCGGCACTGAACAGGACGCCGCCCATCGCCAGCGTGGCGATGAAGGAGGGGATGCGGAAGCGGACATGGGCGAGGCCGCCGAGCAGCCCGGCGATGGCCCCGATGGCGACGGCGAGGGCGAAGGAGCCGTAGCCGAGCTGGGCGATGGTAAGCGCCACGATGACGCTTGCCAGCGACGCCATAGACTGGATCGAGAGGTCGATGCCACCGAGCATGATGACGAAGGTGACGCCGGTGGCGAGGATGAAGAGGACCGCCGTGTCCGCGGCGAGCTGGAGAAGCGTCGCCGGTTCGAGGAAGGCCGGTTCGGCGATGCCCACCGCCACCACGAGCACGACCAGCGTCGTCAGCGGCAGGTACTGGCGTACCCGGTCGGCGGCGATGGCATCGGTGAATGCTCGCATCGTCGGTCCCCCTAGACCATGTGCCCGATGAGCTCGACCTGGGTCGGCTTGTGGCCGGGCCGCGCATCGGCGCGATAGGTGATGGTCCCGTCGCGCATCACGAGAACGGTGTGGCTGAGGCCGATCGTCTCCTCGAGGGTGTCCGAGGTGAGGATCACGGCGACGCCCTCGGCCGTCACGGCGCGGACGAGCTCGTAGACCTCCTCCTTTGCGCCGACGTCGAGGCCGCGGGTCGGATGGTCGAGGATGAGCACGCGCGCCTTGGCGTTCAGCCACTTGGCGAGCACGACCTTCTGCTGGTTGCCGCCCGAGAGGTTGAGGCAGAGCGCATTGATGCCAGGCGTCTTGACCTTGAGCCGCTCGACCCAGGTGGTGGCGAGGCGCTGCTCCTTGCGATTGTCGATCAGGCCGTGGCGCATCAGCTGGCCGAGATTGCCCAGCGTGATGTTGGCCGCCACCGAGAGAAACAGCACCAGGCCCTCGACCCGCCGTTCCCGCGGGACGTAGCCGACGCCGTTGTCGACGGCTTCCGCCGGCGTCCGCAGGCGGCAGTCGCGACCGCCGATGCTGAGCCGCCCGGCCTCGTGCGGGGCGAAGCCGGCGAGGGTGCGCGTCAGCTCCTCGCGGCCGGAGCCGATGACCCCGGCAATGCCGAGGATCTCGCCGGCGTGAAGTTTGAAGTCGACGCCGCGATAGGCGTGTCCGAGCGACAGACCTTCGGCCTCGATCACCACTTCGTCGCGGTAGGGCTGTTGCAGCGACTCCCGATAATACTCGGCCTGCAGGCTGCGGCCGACCATGAGCTGGTGCAGGCGGGTCACGTCCGCCTCGGCGACCGGCAGGTCGGCGACGACGGCGCCGTCCTTCATCACGTAGATGCGGTCGGAAAGCTCGAGCACCTCGTCCAGGCGATGGGACACGAAGATGAAGCTTGCACGGCTCTTCAGCGCCCGGACGCGGGCGAAGAGGATTTCGATCTCGGCACGCTCGAGCACGGAGGTCGGCTCGTCGAGGAGGATGACGAGGTGGCCTGCGGCCTTGTCCTCCAGCGTCAGCGCCTTGGCGAGCTCGACCATCTGGCGTGTCGCGAAGTCGAGATCGGCGGTTCGCGACCGGGGGTCGATATCGACACCGACTTTGGCGAGCTGGCGCGATGCCGCCGACCGCAACGCCTTCCAGTCGACGATGCGCAGCCGCGTGAACTGGGCCTCGTTGCCGAGATAGACGTTCTCGCCGACGCTCAGGTTGGTGAGGAGCGACTGTTCCTGGAACACCATGCCGATGCCCTGGCGGTTGGCGTCGGCGGCGCTGACGAAGCGGGTGGCCTTGCCGCCCAGCCGGATCTCGCCGGAGCCGGGCTGGTAGACCCCGGAAAGGATCTTCATCAGCGTCGACTTGCCGGCGCCGTTCTCGCCGATCAGGCCGACGACCTCGCCGGGCATGATGTCGATCGACACGCTCTTCAGCGCGTGGACGCCGGGAAAGCGCTTGTCGACACCGATGAGCTGGAGGGCGGGGGTGGCGCTCATTTGACGATCCGCATGACCTTGCGGTCCATCGAGAGGGCGACGGCCGCGATGATCATCACACCCTGAACGCCGATCTGTACGCTCGGCGGTATGCCCATCAGCACCATGCCGTTGGACAGGACGACGACGATGAGGACGCCGATCAGGGTCTGGTGCACGCCGCCATGGCCGCCGGAAAGGGCGGTGCCGCCGACGACGACAGCGGTGATGGTGGTGAACAGGCGCCCGAGGCCGATCTGGCTGTTGCCGAGACCGAGCTGGGCGGCGGCGAGGATGCCGCCCACGGCATAGAAGATTCCGGCGAGGGTGAAGGTCATGATGCGCACGCGCGCCGCCGGGATGCCGGAGAGCGCCGCCAGTTCCTCGCCGCCGCCCAGCGCGTAGATGTAGCGGCCGAGGCGGGTGTAGTTCTGGATGACCAGGGCGATCAGGAAGCAGAGGATCGCAACCCACACGCCGAGGGGCAGGCCGAGCAGTGGATCGCGGGTGATGGCCAGCGCCCGGACGAGCTGGTCGTTGATGCGGACGGCCGTGCCGCCGAGGATCGCATTGGCGACGCCGACCCCGATGAACCAGGTCCCGAGCGTCACCATGAAGGATGGGACCTTGAGGCGGACGTGGATGGTGCCGTTGATGAAGCCCACCCCGGCGCCGACGAGCAGCACGATCGGGATTGCGAGGAGCCCGAAGTCGTTGGCGTTCGCCCCGTTGAGAACGAGGATCGAGAGGATCACCGCCGACAGCGTCAGCACGCCCTCGAGCGAGAGGTCGATCGATCCCATGAGGATGATGAAGGTCGCCCCGAGCCCGAGGACGAGCGGGATCATCGATGCCTGCGCGATGCGGACGAAGTTGCCGTAGGTCAGGAACTTCGGGTTGATCAGCGCGATCACGATGCAGAGCAGGACGAGCACGATCACCGGCGCCCAGGAGGCGAGGCGCCAGCGTTGCGCGACGGGTTTCCGAGGCCCGGTCGCTGCCGGTCCGGCGGCGTCGGCTTGAAGGGTCATGGTGTGGCCAGTCCTGTCCGACGTGTCCGCTGTCG
>JAEZEN010000338.1 GCA_023433185.1 Pseudomonadota bacterium
CTCGGGGGGGGCCCGCCGCGGCCGCGCACGCTGCCGGACGGGACCGTCACCACGGTGCGGCGGAAGGACGAGGCATAGACAGCGCCGGTTGCCGGCCTACGCGCCGACCAGGCCGGCAACCTTCTCCCGCAGCGCGTCCATCGTCATGGACAGGCTGCCGCCGGGATCGGCCTTCCGCCAGTAGCCGATGCCTTTCTTCCCCGACACCTCGTGATGGCCGAGGATGTAGTCGGTCCGGAATACGCTCGGCTTGTTGCGAGCGAGCCAGACGAGGAGGTCGATGAGCGCCGCCTCCTGCGCCTTGGTGTAGACGCGATAGATGCCCGTCGGACATCCGTAGGCCGCTTCCGTGACCTTCCGGGTCTCGTCGGCCGCATAGGTCTCGCCGAACCAGGACCGGCGGTTGTTGTCGAGGCGGCCCGCGCAGCAGACCTCGATGCCGACGAGCTTGGAACTCACGCCCGCCCCCAGACCGGACCAGTTGGATTCGCCGGCATGATACCCCCATTCGTCGAGCGGGAACGACTGGTAGACCTTGCCGGTTGGACCGATGACGAAGAAGCAGTATCCCTGCTCCCGGCCCCACGACAGAGTCCCGCGGGCGCTGTCCTCGCTTTCGTCCCGTCCCGCCGTGTAGTGAACGATGGCCCCTCTCGGATACAGGGTTGAATACTTTCCCCGGGTGTTCATCCGCGGAGACACCGCTTCCGCGAGCGGATACCAGAGCAGGCCGGCGTTCGATTCGCTCAGCGACGGCCGGTTGGGTTCATCGAGCACGAGATCCATGGTCACATCCTCGAGGTTGAGAATTTCCACAGCAACCCTTATAAATTGTATTCGCGCGGGATGCAATCGAATCAAAAGGCCGCGGGGGGATGGGCATGCCCTGCCTCCTCGTCTTTGATTCCGGCGTCGGCGGCCTGTCGGTCGCCGCAGCAATTCGCGAGCGCCTGCCGGGGGCGGAACTCGTCTACGTCGCCGACGATGCCGGCTTCCCCTATGGCGCGTGGGAGGATGCGGCGCTCACCGACCGCGTCGTCGGACTGGTCGGCGGGCTCGTCGCACGCCATCGTCCCGACGCCGTCGTCATCGCCTGCAACACGGCCTCGACGCTCGTCCTGCCGCCGCTCCGGGCCGGCTTCGGAGTCCCTTTCGTCGGCACCGTGCCCGCCATCAAGCCGGCCGCGGAGCAGACCCGCAGCGGCATCGTCGGCGTGCTGGGTACCGAGGGCACGATCCGCCGCGACTACACCCGTGGACTGATCGAGAGCTTCGCCCGGGAGTGCCATGTGCGCCTGATCGGCTGCGGCAAGCTTGCAGCGCTGGCCGAGGCGCACATGCGCGGCGCGGCGCTTGACGAGGCGGCGATCCTCTCCGAGATCGCCCCGGCCTTTGTCGAGATCGGCGGCCGGCGCACCGACGTCGTCGTGCTCGCCTGCACCCACTATCCGTTCCTGCTGCCCGCCTTGGAGCGCGTCGCGCCCTGGCCGGTCGCCTGGATCGACCCCGCCCCGGCGATCGCCCGCCGCGTGGTCGCCGTCGCGGGGGAGGGGGCGTCCGGACCCGGCGGTGGGATCGCCCGCCTGACGTCGGGAAAGGCCTGGCCGTCCGCGCTCACCCGGCAGCTTCGGCGGCTCGGCCTCGAACCGCAGGCCGTCGGCGATACCATGTCTTGACAACCCACCGCCGTCGCGCCCACATCGCGGCCATGGGGACCCTGCGATCTCCCCACGAGGCGACATGCCGAAGCATCGCGTCCGTTCCCTTGGGAGGAGAACGCACGCATGCCGTCACCAACCACCCTGTCCTTGCAAAAGCTCACCCGCCTCGTCGGCACGCCGAGGAGCCCGGCGATCATCGATGTCCGCACCGACGGGGACTTCGCGGCGGACCCGCGGCTCGTTCCCGGCTCGGTACGACGGCCCTTCGCCACCGTGGCGGCGTGGGCATCGGCCTTCGCCGGCAGGCCGGCGATCGTCGTCTGCCAGGAGGGCCAGAAGCTGAGTGAGGGCGCCGCCGCCTGGCTCCGTCACGCCGGCAGCGAGGCCGAGGTGCTCGAGGGTGGCTTCCTCGCCTGGGCCGAGGCCGGACTGCCGCTGGTGCCGACCGACCGCCTGCCGCCCCGCGATGCCGAGGGCCGCACCGTCTGGGTGACGCGTGCGCGGCCCAAGGTCGATCGCATCGCCTGCCCCTGGCTGATCCGGCGCTTCGTCGACCCATCGGCGGTGTTTCTCTTCGTCGCGCCGTCGGAGGTGTCCGCCGTGGCCGAACGTTTCGGCGCTGCGCCCTTCGACATCGAGGATGTGTTCTGGAGCCATCGCGGCGGGAATTGCACATTCGACACCATGGTCGAGGCGTTCGACCTCAGGACCGAGCCGCTTCTCCGCCTCGCGACGATCGTTCGCGGCGCCGACACGGCCCGCCCCGATCTCGCCCCGCAAGCGTCGGGCCTGCTCGCTGTCTCGCTCGGTCTGTCGCGCCTGCATTCTGATGACCTCCGGCAGCTCGATGCGGGGATGAGTCTCTACGACGCCCTTTATCTCTGGTGCCGCGACGCCGTGGACGAGGCGCACAACTGGCCGACGGCGAAAGGCGCCCGGTCGTGAGCGGCGCAGAGGCGGCCACGCCGGGGGAGGCGGCATCCGGCCATCCCACCTTCGGCGAAGCGACCAGGGTCTGGGCGACGATCGGCCTCCTGTCGTTCGGCGGCCCGGCCGGACAGATCGCCCTCATGCACCGGACGCTGGTCGAGGAGCGGAAATGGGTCTCCGAGCCGCGTTTCCTGCATGCCCTCAACTTCTGCATGCTGCTGCCCGGGCCCGAGGCGCAGCAGCTTGCCACCTATGTCGGATGGCTCCTCCACGGCACCCGGGGCGGCCTCGTCGCCGGCGCACTTTTCGTCCTTCCGGGGCTCGTCGTCATCCTCGCCCTCAGCGGGCTCTACGCCGCCTTTCAGGAGACGGCGTGGCTCGAAACCCTGTTCTACGGGCTGAAGGCGGCGGTGCTCGCCATCGTCGTCGAGGCGGTGCTGCGCATCGGCCGCCGGGCGCTGCGAACCAGGCTCGCCGTCGCCATCGCAGCGAGCGCCTTCGTCGCGATCTTCGTCCTCGGCGTGCCGTTCCCGGTGATCATCCTCGCCGCCGGCGTGTTCGGCTACGCGCTGTCCCGCATCGCGCCCGACCGCCTCACCCCGGCCGCGGCGGGCAACGGGCGCGACGAGCCGGGCGACGCCGGCCTCACCCGGGTCCGGCCGACCTGGCGCCGCGCCGTCACGGTGACGCTGTCCGGCCTCGCCGCCTGGGGCGCGCCGGTCCTCCTCCTCGGGCTCGCCCTCGGCTTCGACACGGTGTTCACCGAGATCGGCGCGTTCTTCTCGTGGCTCGCCGTCATCACCTTCGGCGGCGCCTATGCCGTCCTCGCCTATGTCGCCGATGCCGCGGTGCTGGCCAAGGGCTGGCTCGCGCCGGGCGAGATGCTCGACGGGCTGGCGATGGCCGAGACGACGCCCGGGCCGCTGATCCTCGTCCTCTCCTTTGTCGGCTTCCTCGCCGCGTTCCGCGATGCCGGCGGGCTGGACCCGATGCTCGCCGGCCTGCTCGGCGGGCTGCTTGCGGCGTGGGTGACCTTCGTCCCCTCGTTCCTCTGGATCTTCCTCGGCGCCCCCTACATGGAGCGCCTTCGCGGCAACCGGGCACTCTCCGGCGCGCTCGCCGCGATCACCGCCGCCGTGGTCGGCGTCATCCTCAACCTCGCGCTGTGGCTCGGCCTCCACGTCCTCTTCGGCACGGTCGGCACGCTCGCCCTGGGCCCGGTCGCCATGCCCTGGCCGGTGTGGAACACCCTCGACCCCTGGGCGCTGGGCCTGATGGCAGCCGCCGCCATCGCCCTGTTCCGCCTGCACCTCGGCCTCTTCGGGACGCTCGGGCTCACCGCCGTCCTCGGCATCCTGGTGAAGGTCGCCGGGCTCGCCTGACCGTCCGTCGACGTCAGGCGTCCGCGCCCGATCGCTCCGCGATGGCCTCGACCAGCCTGTCGAAGCCGCCGCCGGTTCCCGCGATCTGCGCGTCGAGCGCGTCGCGGTCGCCGAAGTGGGCGATCTGCTCGGTGTACCGCATCCGGGTGTGATCGGCGTCCGGTCGAAGCTCCACGGTCGCCAGCGAGGCGGAGACCCGGGTGTCGGCGAAGCTCATCTCGAAGGCGTAGGCGATGCGGTCCGGCGCGACGATGTCGAAGTAGTGGGCAGTAAGGGTCTGCACGCTCCCGTCCGGTGTCTGCCAGCGCCGCGCCTCGATGCCGCCGACGCGGAAATCGAAGCGCTCGTCGATCACCCGCCAGTCGGGGTGACAGGCCGTCCAGCGGTCCTTGAGGTCGCGGTCCGACCAGTAGCGGAAGGCGCGGCCCGGCGTGGTCCGCAACGTCCGCTCGATCGTGAAGGTGGCATGGAGGATCGGTGCGGTCATGGCCCCTGCCTGTCCACTTCCTCTGCGTCGATGAGGGCCTCGAGCCGGTCGAACGCGGCGCTCATCGCCGCCTCGCGCGCCGCGACCCAGGCGCGGATCGCGTCGAACGCGCCGGGCGCCATGGCGTAGGTCCGCGTGCGCCCGGCCTTCCGCGACACCACCAGCCCGCCCGCCTCGAGGACGCGGAGGTGCTTGAGGGCCGACGGCAGCCCCATGCCGCCGCGTTCGGCGATGTGCTTGACGTTGGCCGGGCCGCGGCTGAGGCGCTCGATCATCGCCCGCCGGCCGGGGTCGGCGAGGGCGGCAAAGGCGCGGTCAGGGTCGGGCATGGGCATGGCCGGGCTCCGCAGGCGGGTCGGCGAGGAATCGCTCCGGGATGGCGTCACGATAGGGGAAAAGCGCGAACGACGGACGGGCCTCGTCCAGCACGCGCCGGAAGGACGGGCGCTCGAGCAGCCGCTCGAAATAGGCCGCGAGGTTCCGGTGCCCGGCCGGGAACGGGTGGACGATCGCGGCGAAGAACAGGGCGGGGGCCGCCGCACAGTCGGCGATGGTGAAGGCGTCGCCGGCGGCCCAGGCCCGGCCGGCAAGCCGCGTCTCGATCATGGCGTAGCTCACCTCCAGCGTCCGGCGCGCGTCGTCGACGCCCGGTCGGTCGCGGTCGGCCTCCGGCCGCAGGCGGTCGGTGACGATCTTCTGCATGGGGACGCTGACATGGAGGTCGAAGAAGCGGTCCCAGAGGCGCGCCTCGAGCCGCCGCTCCCGGTCTTCGGGCAGGAGCCTGGCAGGGCCCGGATAGTGCTCGTCGAGGTACTCTATGATGATGCTCGTCTCGGGGATGGCCCTGTCGGCGGCGTCATCGTGCAGCACCGGGATCCGGGAAGCCGGCCAGCGCGCCATCATCGCCGCCGTCGACCGCGGATCGCCGAAGTCGACGACGACCGGCTCGAACGGGATCGCGTTCTCGTAGAGCGCGATCAACACCTTGTGGCAGAAAGAGGCGAGGGGGTGGAGGTAGAGGGTGAGGGTCATCCGGGCGCGAATGGTTTCCATTATCGGAAAGTATCGCCGGCGGCGCCGGATGGCAAGAGAGTTTCCGTCGTCGGAAAGTATGTATGGGCAGCCGGCGCCTGTCTTTCCCCCGCCTGATTTGACATGGGGCGCCGGCCGGCCTATCTAGGCCCCGCCGCACGGTTCCTATCGTGGGACGGCGGCATTTTCCATGCGACCCGCGGGAGAAGAGGGTGCTTGCCCTCCGCTTCCTGTCGGCGGCCCGGCGACGGGCGGCAGAGGAGGGCGCTTCACCCCTGACCACCATAGGGAACAGCGAATGACCAAGCGTGCATCGGCGAAGTACAAGATCGACCGCCGCAACGGCGAGAACATCTGGGGACGCCCCAAGAGCCCCGTCAACCGCCGCGAATACGGCCCCGGCCAGCACGGCCAGCGCCGCAAGGGCAAGCTCTCGGATTTCGGCGTCCAGCTCCGCGCCAAGCAGAAGCTCAAGGGCTACTACGGCAACATCTCCGAGAAGCAGTTCAAGAACATCTACTACGAGGCGATCCGGCGCACCGGCGACACCTCGGAGCAGCTCGTCGGCCTCCTCGAGAGCCGTCTCGACGCCATCGTCTACCGCGCGAAGTTCGTGCCGACGGTGTTCGCCGCCCGCCAGTTCGTCAACCACGGCCACGTCCGGGTGAACGGCAAGCGCGTCACCATCCCGAGCTACCGCTGCAAGGTCGGCGACGTGATCTCGCTGAAGGATTCGTCGAAGCAGATCGGCCTGGTCATCGAGGCGACCCAGCTCGGTGAGCGCGACGTGCCGGACTACATCGACGTCGACCACGGCAAGATGACCGCGACCTTCGCCCGCCGCCCCGGTCTGGCCGACGTGCCGTACCCGGTGCGGATGGAGCCGCATCTCGTCGTCGAGTTCTACTCGCGCTAGTTCTGGTTCCGGCCCCGGCCGGTGTCTTCAAGGGCCGCCCCTCCGGGCGGCCCTTTTGCTTTGTGTGGCCGCACGGCACCGGGCGCCCGGCCCACGAAAAAGGCCGGGCGGCTCACGCCACCCGGCCCTCGTCGTGTCGACGTCCGTTCCCGTCTTACGGGATGCGGCAGTAGTGCTGCCGCCCGTCATAGCCGGTGAAGGTGCCGGTCCGCGGGTTGTACGACCGGTACTTCTGGGCGCAGTAGGCGTGGCGGTTGCCGCCGTAGTACGCCGGTGCCGGCGGCGCGTAGTAGCGCGGCTGGGCCAGCATGCTGCCGATGATCACGCCGGCGCCGAGGCCGATGGCCGGGCCGACCCAGTTGTTGTTGTAGCCGCGGTTGTAGTAGCGGCCGTTGTTGTAGTAGCGGCCGTTCCAGTTGCGGTTGTTGTTCCACGACCGCTTCCAGTTCTTGCCGCCGACCTGGTAGACCTGTGCGCCATAGGGCTCGGCCTGAGCCGCCGGGACGGAGACCATGCCACCGGCGGCGACCGTGGCGGCGACGGCTGCGGCGCCGATGGCCGCCTTCATCGATTTCAACATCAGGGTTCTCCCGAATTGCTGGGACACGCATGCTCTGCGCGTCGAGGAGCCCCACCTCCAATGTGATTGCGTAATTCCTAACACGCCGGAACGTTCCGGCGGCACCCGAAAGCGCGCCGGTCACGGTGACGTGTAGTCGCGCCTGCCGCGCCTCAGGCGCTCTGCGCCACCGGCACGCCCTTCTCGCCGAAATAGGTCTGCAGCTCGCCCGCCTGGAACATCTCGCGGATGATGTCGCAGCCGCCGACGAACTCGCCCTTCACGTAGAGCTGGGGGATGGTCGGCCAGTTGGAATAGTCCTTGATGCCCTGGCGGATGTCGGCGTCCTCGAGGACGTTGACGCCCTTGTAGGGCACGCCGAGGTAGTCGAGGATCTGCACCACCTGGCCGGAGAAGCCGCATTGCGGGAAGGTCGGCGTGCCCTTCATGAACAGGAGCACGTCGTTCGACTTCACCTCGTTGTCGATCCAGGCACTGATGTCGGTCATTGCGGGTCCTTTCAATCCGGTGCGCTGGTCTGCAGCGCGAGGGCGTGGAGCGCGCCCCCCATGTTTCCCTGGAGCGCCTTGTACACCATCTGGTGCTGCTGGACGCGGTTCATTCCGCGGAACGATTCGGAGACGACTTCCGCCGCGTAGTGGTCGCCGTCCCCGGCGAGATCGCGGATCACGATCCGGGCGTCGGGCAGCGCGGCCCGGATCAGTTCCTCGATCTCCCTCGCATTCATCGCCATCGGGTCTTCGCCTCAGAGCTCGTGCGACATGAAAGCCGGAAACCAATTCTCATGGGCTTCCGCGAGCTTTGCAACAGATATGGAAACGACCGCACCGAGTTTCAAATCGCTGCCGCCGGTGGCGCCGATCGACATCGCTGGGACGCCGGCGTCCCGCGCC
>JAEZEN010000355.1 GCA_023433185.1 Pseudomonadota bacterium
GGATATCGCCGGCCTCGATGCCGATGGCGCGGCCGTAGAAGACGAGAGCAGGCGACGACGGCGTCAGCGGTTGGTCAGCGACGGCCCCGCTTTCGACATCCTCCATCTCCGGCGGGGTGGCGGTGAAGCCGGCGTTCAGGACGAACGCGGGTCGGTAGGCGAGGGCGGCCTCCGCGGCGGGTGACCAGATGCCGGTCGCCGCATCGCCGGCGACGCCACATGCCGCATCTCCGCCGGCCCCGGCCATGGCGAACGGGTCTACCTCGATGCCGTCCCGATAGACGGTGAAATGGACGTGCGGAAACTCGGTCATGCCGGACAGGCCGATGTCGCCGAGCACGTCGCCGGCTTCCACGCGGTCGCCGCGCCGTACCGTGATGCTGTCCTGCTTCAGGTGGCAGTATTGCGTTGCCCAGCCACCGTCATGGTCGATCATCACGCCGTTGCCGCACTCGACCCCGGCGACCGAGTCGACGCCGGTTTCGGCGATGCTCACGTCGGCCATGCCGTCGCGGGTGGCGCGCACCGTGCCGGCCGCCGAGGCAATGACCGCGACGCCCGCCGCCATCGCCCTGAGGTCGGGCACCCGGATGTCGACGCCGTCATGGCCGTCATAGGTCTGGTGGCCGCACATGTAGTCGACGCCGGCGTCGCCCGGATCACGGTCGAAATAGTGCTGGACGATGCAGTCGCTGCCGATGGTGCAGGCGACCGGCAGCGACAGCTCGAACGCTGCAGCCGGTGCGGCCACGACGAGCATGGCCCCAGCGAGGACGAGAAGTCGCATGCCTTGCTCCCCGGCCGCGCGGGCCGTGTTCAGTTCGCCGTGACCTCGGCCCGGGCGCCGGCCTTGACGCTGACTGGAGTCAGCGTCTCCGCGCCATCGGTCTTCCGGACCTTGAGGACGTAGTCGCCCGCAGGCACGGTGATCTGCCAGCTCTCGCCATACGTATAGGCCACGGACTTCTGTTCGCCATAGATGTCCTTCTCGGCGGCGAGCAGTTCCAGCGCGTCGCCGCCGGGCGCCGTGACCGCCAGCAGGCCGGCATCGAGGACCACGAAGACCTCGGTCGGAGCGCCGGCCCTGATCTCGAAGCCGGCCTCGGCGGAGGCCGCGTCGGCCTGCGCGCGCAGAACATAGGGGCCCGGCGGCAGGTCGAAGGTGACGGCATCCGAGTAGCTCGTGGCGATGGTGACGCGGTTGCCGTCGGAGCCGGGTTCGGCGCCGAGGACATCGAAGCGCGGGCCCGCGGTGACGAGCGGGCCACCCTCGGCGAACCAGGCATGGGCGATCAGGCGGCCAGTGGCGACGACGACGACCTGCTCGACGGTGCTGCCGGCGGGAACCGAGACCGGCACCTCCACGGAGGCCGTGCCGAGGCCTGCCTTGACGGTGTAGTCGCCCGCCGCGAGGTCGAGGGCCACCTCGCCGCCATAGGTAGTGACGGTCTCGCCGGAAGCGCTCGTGACGTCCCAGCGGATGCCGCCATCGTAATCCGTCGCCTCCTCGCTCCGCTTGCCCTTGAGGACGAGTCGCCCGGCGCCGAGCACGACGTCGACCGCGACCGTCTCGCCCGCGACGACCGTGACCGGCACCGTCGTCGACGCCGTGCCGAGGCTGCCGGTCACCGTGGCCTCGCCGGAATCGACCAGCAGCCGGCGCGTCGGACCGTAGCTGATGTCGGTTTCGCCGCCGGAATCGGTGATGTCCCAGCGGACGTTGCCGTTGCCCGAGGGCTCGGTCTCGCTCGCCATGGCGCGGGCCTCGACGAACCCGGCATCGAAGACGACGTCGACGGCAACGGTCTTCTCGTCGGTCAGCGTGACCGGAGCACTGGCACGGGCGAGGTCCTTGCTGGCCACGACGACATAGTCGCCGGCCGGCAGGGCAAAGCGCTTCAGCGACCCCTCGCCCCCATAGTCGATGGAGACGGCGTTCTCGTTGAAGCCGTTCGGCGTCGCCGAGTGGATGTCGTAGCGGATCGACTCTCGGCCGGCGAACGGCTCGGCGCCGGGCGCCGGGCGCGACGTGACGGAGAGGTTGTATTCGGGCCGCGGCGCCTCCGCCGGCGGGGCCGGTGTCGCGACGACGGTCGCGGTCAGCGCCGCCGCAAGCGCCTCCGCGTTGTCGGCGGCGATGTACCGGCCGCCGGTGTTCTCGGCGAGACACGCGACCTGCCGGCCCTCGTCGTTCGACAGCCCGAAGCCGACGACATGGGTGGTGAAGTCGACGCCTGCCGCCTCGAGCTCTCCGGCGAGCGCGCACGGGTCGGCATCGCAGGTCTCGATGCCATCGGTGATCAGGATCACCGTCGCCTTGTCCTCGGTGTAGCGCAGTTCCTCGGCCGCAATGCGAACGGCGTCGGTGAGCGGCGTCTTGCCCCTCGGCGAAATCCTCATGGCGGCGGCGGCGATCGCCTCACCGGTGCCCGACGCGGGCGGGATGGCCAGTTCGATGTCGGTACAGCTGCCCCGGTCGCGGTGGCCGTAGGCGATGAGACCGAGTTCGAGGTCGGGCGGCACCGACTTCATCACCTCGCCGAGCGTTTCGCGGGCGATCGTGATCTTGGCGACGCCATCGATCTGCCCCCACATCGAACCCGACGCATCGAGAACGATCATGGCCTTGTCGGCGGCGGCGGGGCTCGCGGAGGCGAGCAGGGCGGCACCGGCAAGGCAGGCAAGGAGGCGCTTCATGGTCTGACAACCCCACGGCATAAGCGATGGGGCATGCTGCGCGCGTCGGCCCGCTTCGGCAAGCCGGCGCGATGTGATGCGGGTCACATTCCGGTGGCGCTCAGTCCGCGACGCCGTCCCAGAGGGCGAAGGCCTCGGCAACCTTCGGAATGTCGGTCAGGCGGTTGATTACGGTCTCGGCTCCCGCCTCGCTGAGCAGTTCGGCCAGGCCCGGCCAGGCGTGGGAGGCCCCGGTGAAGCCGATCACCCGGGCCCCGGCCTGCTTCGCTGCGGTGACGCCGAACACCGAATCCTCGACGACCACCGACCCGCGCGGGTCGCAGCCGAACTGCTCGAGGGCGTAGCGATAGACGTTGGGGTCGGGCTTCGGCTTCTTCGTGCCGACTTCCGGCGCCGAGTAGATGTAGGGCTTGAAGCGATCCCAGAGATTGGTCCGGCCCATGGTCATGCGGAGCCGCTCGCTCGAGGAATTGGAGCAGACGCAGACCTGGCCGTCGAGCATGTCGAGCATCTCGTGCACGCCGCGGACCGGCTCCACCTCGTTCCGGAGGCGGATGTCGAGTGCCTCGCGCTGCCCCTTCAGGAACTCGGCCGGCAGCTTGCGGCCAATCTCGGCCTCGATGATCTCGACGATATCGACGCTGGTCAGCCCGGCGAAGCGGCGCACGACGTCTTCGGGGGTGATCTCGAAGCCGACCTCGGCGAGGTGCTCGGCATCGACGGCCGCCGCAATGATCTCGGAATCGACGAGCACGCCGTCGCAATCGAACATGAAGAGCATTGTCTGGAATCAGCCGGCCCGGGCCGGCGCCTTTCGCTTCGCTGGGATTGCCGATTGTCTAGCCCCGGCTTGCGGCGAGGAAAAGGCCGAATCCGGCATGGCGGGGTTGCGGGAGCCGCGCCGGTAACGATCGCCTAACCATGTCCCTCAACCCCGGCTTTACCTTAACGGCGGCAGGATCGCGCCGGTGTTCCTGTTGCGTATGGGGTGGGGCGATGGCGCTGGCGAGGGAGAAGGCGGTCCGCCGGGACTGGCTGGACACGATCATTCAGGGGGACTGCGTGGCGGCGCTGGAGCGGCTGCCGGCCGCCTCGGTGGACCTCGTCTTCGCCGACCCGCCCTACAATCTCCAGCTCTCCGGCGCGCTCACCCGGCCCAACCAGTCGGAGGTCGACGCCGTCGACGACGCCTGGGACAAGTTCGCCTCATTCACCGCCTATGACGATTTCACACGCGCCTGGCTGCTCGCCTGCCGCCGTGTGCTCAAGCCGAACGGGACGCTGTGGGTGATCGGCTCCTACCACAACATCTTCCGGGTCGGCGCCACCCTCCAGGACCTCGGCTTCTGGATCCTCAACGACGTGATCTGGCGGAAGACCAACCCGATGCCGAACTTCCGCGGCCGACGCTTCCAGAACGCGCACGAGACGCTGATCTGGGCGAGCCGCGACCCCGACGCCAAGGCCTACATCTTCAACTACGATGCGCTGAAGGCCGGCAACGACGACCTCCAGGTCCGCTCGGACTGGCTCTTCCCGATCTGCACCGGCAGCGAGCGGCTCAAGGACGCCAGCGGCCGGAAGGCGCATCCGACCCAGAAGCCCGAGGCGCTGCTCCATCGTATCCTGACCGCGACGACGCGACCCGGCGACGTGGTGCTCGACCCGTTCTTCGGCAGCGGCACGACCGGGGCGGTCGCCCGCCGGCTCGGCCGGCACTTCGTCGGCGTCGAGCGCGAGAGCGACTATATCGCCGTGGCCGAGGCACGGATTGCCGCGGTCGAGGCAGCGCCGGCCTCGGCCGTCGAGCCGACGCCGGGCAAGCGCGGCGAGGCCCGCGTCCCCTTCGGCACGCTGATCGAGAGCGGCCTGATCACGCCGGGCGCGATCCTGACCGACGCCCGGGCGCGCCACGCCGCCGAGGTGCGGGCCGACGGCTCGCTCCGCGCCGGAAGCCACGTCGGCTCGATCCACCGCGTCGGGGCGCTGGTCCAGGGCCTGCCGGCGTGCAACGGCTGGACCTTCTGGCACCTCGCCGACCGCAACCGGCTGATGCCCATCGACGAACTGCGCCAGGTGGTGCGGAGCGAGATGGCATCGGCGGGGGCGTGAGCCGGCCCGCGCGGACCGCTCCGCGAATTGCCCTTGCGGGCGAGTTAGCGAATAGCTAATTTCTCGCATGAAGCTAATTTCTCGCATGAAGGATGTCACCTTCAGTCAGAACGCGCTGAGAACGCTGGCGCGGATTCCGGCGAACACAGCGCGGCGGATGAGGTCGAAGGTCGAACAGTATGCGGCCGATCCATCGACTGTTGCCAACAACGTCACGGCATTGACTGGTATGCCGGGCTATCGTCGCCTCCGCGTCGGGGTCTGGAGGGTGATCTTCTCCGAGGATGGCCAGGTCGTCGCGGTGACACGCATTGCGCCACGAGGCGGAGCTTATGAGTAGGAGCGGGTCATGACCAAACAGATCATCACCACGCCCAACGGTGAGCGGCTGGTAGTCCTGCCGGAAGCAGAGTACCTGACCCTGCTTGAAGCTCAGGAAGAGCTCGAGGACATCGCGGCGGTTGACACCTTCAAGCGCAGACTCGCGGCGGGCGAGGAGGAGTTGATCCCCTCCGCCATCGTCGACCGCATCCTCGATGGCGAGAACAAGGTTCGCGTCTGGCGCGATCACCGCGGACTTTCCGCGAAGGATCTCGCCGAGAAGGCGGGCATCAGCGCGGCCTATCTCTCGCAGATCGAGACCGGCGCGCGCGACGGCAGCTTCGAGACGATCAAGCGCATCGCCGCCGCGCTCCGGCTTTCCGTGGACGATCTCGCGTAGCTCGTCAGGCGAAGCGGATTGCATTCGGGTGCGGTCAAGGGTGCGGGTGTGCAGCGATACTGGCGATGGCTTCTCGCAGGACTGCTCGCGCTTTCCTTCGCATCGCTCGCTCTGGTCGATCCGATGCGCTGGAGCCTGCCCACGCGCTATCTGGTGCAGCCCTTCGACATCTACCGGGAGGGCTTCTTCGACTACCTGATGTGCATGCGCGTCGAACTGACGCCCGACGAAGCGCGCGACTTCGTCGCCGCCCGCTTCACCTCGGAGCAGACCGACCCTGTCGACGTGCCTCGTGATGCGAAGCTGTGTCCCGCGCCCTCCTGGCCGGAGCGCTTTGCCGAGAGGACGCTTGGTTTCGAAGGTAAGCTCTGGAATGGGGAGTTGAAAACGGTCAGCATGGGCAGCAGCGGCGCCGTCTATCAGGTCGGCTACCTCTACTTCTGGCCGAACAACTATCCGGTCACCTGAAGCACCACCCCATGCCGCGCGAGGTCGGCGCGCATCTGCTCGGGCGTGGTGAAGAGCTCGGCCTGCCAGCGTGCGGCGCGGGCGCCGTCGACGTTCTTCTGGCTGTCGTCGAAGAACAGTGTTGTCGCCGGGTCGAGGCCGAAGCGCTCGGCGTGGCGGGCATAGAGGGCGCGGTCCGGCTTCACCATGCCCTCCCGGCCCGACACAGTGACGCCGCGGAAGCGCCCGAGGACCGGGAAGGCCGCCTCGGCCTTGACGAAGGTCTCGGCGGAGTAGTTGGTGAGCGCGGTGACGTCGTAGCCGGCGTCGATCAGCGCCTCGAGGATGGCCTCGGTGCCGACGATCGGCGACAGCGTCTCGAGGTGGTTCTCGAAGTAGGCACGGATCAGCGGTTCGAGCTTCGGGTGCTCGGCGATGAGCAGGTCCTCTGCCTCGCGCCAGGGCCGGCCGCGGTCCTGCTCGAGGTTCCAGGCCCCGTTGCAGACATGGCTGAGGAACCAGCGGCGCTCGGCCGCGTCGGGGATCAGGCGGCGATAGGGGACCTCCGGGTCCCAGGCCAGCAGCACGTTGCCGAGGTCGAAGACGATGTGGCGGATGGCGGTCATGCGGCCTTGTCTCTCCTCGCGCGCTTGCGGGTGGCACCGGGCAGCGCCGCCTCGATCGCCTTCCGCATGACGCTCGGCAGCGCCTCGCCGGGAAGGGCCTCGGGCGGCGACCACCAGCAGCCGACGGGCGCATCATCCAGCGTGGCGAGGCGCGCGTAATACACCTTCAGTTCAAGCCTGAAATGCGTGAACACGTGGACGA
>JAEZEN010000425.1 GCA_023433185.1 Pseudomonadota bacterium
GTCGGGGGCGATGTAGACATAGGTGCCCTCGACATAGCCCTGGAACGGGGCGACGGCGCGGTCGGCACAGGCCGCAAGGAGCAGCGCCATCACCGCGAGGGCCGCCGCCGTGCCCGCGGTCATGGCGCCACCGCGGCGTCGAGGACGGCGGCCACATTGGCGACGATCACAGCCTTGATGGTGGCGCGCTCCGCCGCCCCGATCGCCGGCCAATCCATGGTCCGCGTCACCATCGTGTTGGCGAGGCGGAAGACGAGCACCTGTCCTATGAGCGTGAAGGTGCGGAGGCGGACGGCGTCCTCCGCCGGGTCGCGGCCGAGCGCCACCGCGACCAGCGTCGTGGCGATCGCGTGGGCGCGGCTCATCATGCCGAAGATGACCTCGAAGGCCGGGCTGGGCTGCATCTGCTCGCGGACGATGAACCGCGCCCACCGTTCCGCCTCGGCCTCGCCGAGGAGCACGTCGGCATACGCTTCGAGGAGCGCGATCAGCGCGGCCCGCGCCGCCTCGGGGGTGGCCAGCGCCGCCGGCGTCGCCGCCACCGCGAGCCGCGGCCCGAGCAGCGCCCCGACACGTCCGACGATATGCTCGGCGACCGCGACGTGGAGAGCCTCCTTGCTGCCGAAGTGGTAGACGATGGCCGCGAGGTTGGCGTCGGCCTCCTTGGCGATCTGCCGGGTGCTTGCTCCCTCGAATCCAAGGTGCCCGAAGACGTCGAGCGCCGCCTCGATCAGGCGCTGCCGGGTCTCCGCACCCCGATCACGGCGCGCCCGGCGATAATGGCGCTCGCCGCCGGCGCCGCTTCCGTTTGCCGGCCGCGCGTCGAAGGACGGCGATGGCGTGCTTGCGTGGGCGGACGCCGGCGCGCCCCCCGGGCCTTCCGGTTCGGGCGTTCTCGTCGGAGCGACGGTGCGCGGCCTGGTTGTCATCCCGCCGGTCTCCTTTCGTCACCGACACACATCACACGATCGTTTGATTTAGTCAATCGTTCGTTTCGCAGTGGGATGATGCTCCCCTGAAACGGAAGCGACGCGGCAGCGGTCCGACTCTTGGCGGGGCATTTCCCGCATGCGAGTCGCGCATCCTGCATGTCGAGAAACCGGGCGTCAGGCGTATCGGCGGGCCGGCGGACGCCATCCTCCAATCTCCGGGGTGGCGCGGGTGGCATGCTTGGCGCCATAGTCGGCCGCCAACGGAGCGAAGCCCATGACCGTCCGCCCCTCCACGCCGCCACCCGACGCAGACGAGCGGCGGCGCGCGCGGCCGGTGGTGACCTACCCGGTCGAGCACCTCCCGCGCTGCGACATGACGCTCTATGCCGCCGCGCGGAACGGGGCGGAGAAGATCGCGGATGTCGTCGTTCCGCCGCGTGATGCGCGCGCCTTCCACGTCCCCGCGGGACACTTCTTCCGCATCATCTGCCCCGAGGGACCGCAGGTCGGCGATCTCAACCTGTGGAACCGCTACGACCTCGGCGAGCGCTTCTTCAGCGGCAAGACACGGGCGCTGCATGCCACCCACGTCACCACGGGCGACCGCCTATGGAGCACCCTGCCCTGGCTTCGCCCGCTCGCCACAATCACCCACGATACGCTCGACTGGTACGGCTTCGACGCCGACGGCGCCGGCGTCCATGACGTCATCGGCACCCGCTGCGATCCCTACACCAACCGCCTGCTTGGCGGCGGCGACTACCATCATTGCTGCCACTCGAACCTCGCCCGCGCGCTCGGGACACTCCGGAACGTCGCACCGCGCGAGGCCGAGATGCACGTCCACGACGTGCTCAACGTGTTCATGTGCACGGGCTTCACCCGCGACACCCACCGCTACTTCATGAAGGCGAGCCCGGTGCGGCGCGGCGACTACCTCGAACTCTTCGCCGAGATCGACCTGATCGCCGCGCTCTCCGCCTGTCCCGGCGGCGACTGCAGCGCCACCCATTCGAGCGACGCCGCCGCCTGCCATCCGCTGCTGGTCGAGATCATGCGGCCCGCGGAAGGCACCCTCGCCGGCTGGCGCCCGCCCCAGGCGAACACCTACCCGCGACACCATCGCGATGGCTGAGCCGGCGCCGGATCAGCCGCAGCCTTTCCGCGCCTCGACCTTCCTGACGGTCTCGACATTGGCGCGTTCGTAGCGGTTGAGCGGCACCTGGCCGGAGACGGTGTACCTGCAGCCGGCGTTGGAGAACACGGCCTTGCCCTTGGCGGTCTGGAAGCAGTAGCCGTTCTCGTAGAAGATCGTGTTCCGCACCGTCCACAGCGCGTCACAGGACAGCCGGCGCAGCGACGCCTCGGAGAAATACTCCCGGTCGGTGCAGCCCACGACCTCGAAGCAGGCCGACATCGCGGGGGTCGAGGCAAAGAGCAGGCCGGCCGCGACCGCGGCGGCCGCGACCTTGGGGGCGTTGCTTGCAAGGGACATGGATTGGCGCTCCTGATGCTGGCGCGGACCGCGCACGGCGGTCCCGGCTCCCACTCGCCCGCGATCCTGCCACAGCCGGCGCCTTCCAGCCATGACTGCGATCACAGATCAGGAGCCGACAAGCCGGATCGGCGCGGCGCGGACCGCATCGTCGGGAGCCGTCTGCTCGTCGCCGCGGCCGATGCCGAAATAGCGGAAGCCGAAGCGCGTGACCTCGCGCGCCTTGTAGATGTTGCGGAAGTCGAAAAACAGGTCGCCGCGCATGGTCGCGCGCAGTTCCGCCAGATCCATGGCGCGGTAGATGTCCCATTCGGTGGTGATGACGATGGCGTCGGCATCACGGGCCGCCTCGAACGGCGCGTCGCACCAGGTGACGCCCTCGATGAGGCTGCGGGCGTTCGGCATGCCTTTCGGATCGTGGACCCGGACCGTCGCGCCATGGGCCCTCAGGGCGGGCACCATCACCAGCGAAGGCGCATCGCGCATGTCGTCGGTGTTGGGCTTGAACGTGAGCCCGAGCACGGCCACGGTGCGCCCTTCCGCCGTGCCGCCCATCTCGGCGACAACGCGCTCGGCGAGCCCGACCTTCCGCGCCTCGTTGGCGGCGATCACGGCCTCGACGATGCTCAGCGGCGCGTCGGCGTCACGGCCGATCTCGACCAGCGCCAGCGTGTCCTTCGGAAAGCACGACCCGCCATAGCCGGCACCGGCATGAAGGAACTTCGGGCCGATGCGCCGGTCCATGCCCATGCCGCGGGCTACATCCTGGACGTTCGCTCCGACGCGTTCGCAGAGGTCGGCGATCTCGTTGATGAAGGTGATCTTGGTGGCGAGAAAGGCATTGGCGGCGTACTTGGTCAGTTCCGCCGTCTCGAGGCCGGTGAAGAGGATTGGCGTCTCGTTGAGCGACAGCGGCCGGTAGATCTCGTAGAGCGCCTCGCGGGCAAGGGTACTCTCGACACCGACGACGATACGGTCGGGTCGCTTGAAGTCCTCGATCGCCGAGCCCTCGCGCAGGAACTCGGGATTCGACGCGACCTCGAAGCGGAGGTCCGGCCGGAGCGCGCGGATGCGGCGGCCGACCTCGCGTGTCGTGCCGACCGGAACCGTCGACTTGCAGACGACGACCGTACCGTCGTCGATCATCTTCGCGATCTCGGCAGCAGCGCCATAGACCTGACTCAGGTCGGCCTTGGTCCCGCCGCGCTCGGTCGGGGTGCCGACGGCGATGAACACCACGTCGCAGCCGGCGACGGCCTCGATACTGGTGTCGAAATGGAGATTGCCGATCTTGAGGTTGCTGGCGACGATCGCATCGAGTCCCGGCTCGTAGATCGGGACCTCGCCCGCCTTGAGGCGCCCGACGCGCTCCGCATTGGTGTCGATGCAGGTGACGCGGTGGCCGAAGTCGGCGAGGCACGCCCCCGTGACCAGCCCCACATAGCCCGCGCCCAGTATGGCGACCTTCATCTCGGATCTCGGATTTAGCTGCGGTGCGGGATCGCTACAGGCGCCTCACGGTGGAGTCAACGCCGCCGCCCGGCGACGGCCCGCCGCCTTCCGACCCGGCCCGCGCCCCCCCGCCCCGCCGCGAGCGCCCGAGGATCACCTGGAGAGGAACGCGCGGCACGGCCTGGAAATCGAACGAGAGAAAGCCGAGGAGCATCTGCACCCCGACGAGGATGGGAAGCCCGGTCAGCATCGCCTGCCCCGCCGTCGCCGGAATGCCGGAACTCGAACTGTCGATCCACTTGACGAGACCGAAGATGCCGCCGAACAGGAGAAGGATGGTGCCGACGACGAGTTCCACCGAGCCGAAATTGAGGTCGCGCAGAAAGTACCGGTAGAAGACGCGCTTGCCGAAGTTGCGGAGGTTCTTGAACAGGAACGGCAGGACGACGCTCCGGACCCGAAGGTTGCTTGCCTCCGCGCCGTAGCGCGCCGCCATCGGCACGTCGATCACCACCGCCCCGGCGAGATAGAGCCGGAAGAGTAGGTCGGATTCGAAAAAGTATCCCTGGTCGATGCGTGCCAGCGGCAGCGCCTCGAGCGCGACGCGATGGATCGCGGTATAGCCGTTGGTCGGGTCGAAGATGGTCCAGTAGCCGGTCGAGAACTTGGTGAGGAAGGACAGGCTGGCGTTGCCGAAGATGCGGACACGCGGCATCGCCGTCAGGCCGTCGACATCGAAGAAGCGGTTGCCCTTGGCATAGTCGGCCAGGCCGGCCACGACCGGGTGGACGATGCCGGGAAGCAGCCCGGGGTCCATCTGCCCGTCGCTGTCCATCTTCACCACGATGTCGGCGCCGTGCTCCAGCGCCACGCGGTAGCCGTGAAGGGTCGCCCCGCCGACGCCGAGATTGGCGGGGTTTTCGACCACGACGACGCGGCGGTCGGAACAGTGCTCGCGGATATGGCGGCCGGTTGCCTGGGGGCAGGCGTCGTCGACGGCGACGATCAGGAACGCCTCCGGGCCGATCCCGCCGATCACATCGAGGACATGGTCCTTCGACCTGTAGCAGGGGAGGACGACGGCGATCCGCACTCCATCCCCCCGCCGGCGATCTTCCACGCTCCCGCTCCCTCGGCCCGTCACGGCCTAAGCCTTACCATGCTTCGCGAGCACCGCCGCATAGAGATCGAGATAGGCCGAGGCCATGGCGCCGTCGGTGAACTTCTGTTCATAGCGGGCACGGGCCGTCGACCCCATGCGGGCCGCAAGCACCGGATCTCCGGCGAGTTCGGCCATCGCCGCAGCGAGCGCCACGGGTGTCGCCGGCGGCACGATCCGCCCGGTCTCGCCATCGACGTTCACGAAGCTCGTGCCGGTGCCGATCTCGCAGGAGATCAGCGGCCGCGCCGCCCGTGCCGCCTCGAGAAGCGCCACCCCGAAGGCCTCGGACCGGAGATGGGAGGGCAGGACGAAGGCGCGGCAGAGCGTCAGCAGCGCCTCCTTGTCGGAGTCGTTCACCGCACCGAGATAGGCCACGCTCGCCGGCAGGCCGTCGACCTCCAGTTCGCCATGGGCGTTGTTGCCGGCGATCACCACCGGCAGCCCGGATAGCCGCGCCGCTTCGATGAGGTAGGGGAGGCCCTTGTAATAGCGGAGCGCGCCGACGAACAGGAAGAAGCCCTCCCCCACCCGGCCCCGCCACGCCGCGAGGGTCGCCACATCGGGCGTGGCGCGCTCGCCGATGCCGATGGGGATGACGCTGACCCGCTCGCGATGGCGGACGAGTACCGGGCTGGTCTCGGCGTAGTTCGGCGAGGTGGCGACGATGCCGTCGAGCCGTGACAGGAAACCGTGCATGAGCGGCGCATAGGCGTGCCGGAGCAGGCGTTGGCGGACGATGTCCGAATGGTAGGTGAGGACCGCCGGCTTGCCCCGCCCATGGGCAGAATGGAGGAGGTCCGCAACCGGCCAGGGGAAGTGGTAGTGCAGGATGTCCGCGTCACGGACGGCGCCGCGGAAGGCGCGGAAGGCGGCAAGCGAGAAGTCGGTCGAGGCGATGGCCGCGCTCCGCTGCACCTGGACGACGTGATGGCGGCCGACGGATTTCGGGGTCGCGGAGGGTGCGCGCGCCGGCGCGAAGACCCGGACGTCGACACCGCGCGCCGCATGCGCCTCGGCGAGGCCGTAAATTACCCGCGGGACACCGGTGAAGTCGTCCGGCAGGTAGATCTTGTAGACGTGGAGAACCTTCATCACCCCCAGCGCCCGGCAGCCCGCGATCTCACGTGCCCTGCCGCTCGCGGCGGAGCTTGGCCCAGTAGTCGAGGCGCTTCCGGATTTCGCGTTCGAAGCCGCGCTCCGGCGGATCGTAGAAGGTCTGCCGCCCCATGGCCTCGGGAAAGTAGTCCTGGCCGGAAAAGGCCTCGGGCTCGTCATGGTCGTAGCGGTAGCCCGCGCCGTAGCCCTCCTGCTTCATCAGGCCGGTCGGAGCGTTGAGGATGATCTTGGGCGGGGCGAGCGAGCCGCCGGCCTTCGCCGCCTGCATCGCGCCCTTGAACGCCGTGTAGAGCGCGTTCGACTTGGGGGCGGTCGCGAGGTAGACGGCGGCCTCGGCGAGCGCCAGCTCGCCCTCCGGCGATCCGAGATAGTCGTAGGTGTCCTTCGCGGCCAGCGCGACGGTGAGCGCCTGCGGGTCGGCGAGCCCGATATCCTCGACCGCCATGCGCACCAGGCGGCGACCGATGTAGAGCGGCTGCTCCCCGGCATCGAGCATCCGGCAGAGGTAGTAGAGCGCGGCGTCGGGATCGGAGCCGCGCACCGACTTGTGGAGGGCGGAAATCAGGTTGTAGTGGCCGTCCTGGCTCTTGTCGTAGAGCGGAGCGCGGCGCTGAAGGATATCCTGGAGTTCGGCCGGGCCGAACACCTCGCCGGGCCGCGCTGCCCGCCACACCTCCTCGGCGAGCGTCAGCGAGGCTCGCCCGTCGCGGTCGGCCATCCCGACGAGCATGTCGCGGGCCGCGGAGTCGAGCGGCAGCGGCCGGCCCTCCTCCTCCTCGGCGCGCGCGAGCAGCCGGCCGACGGCCTCCGGCTCGAGCGGCCGGAATACGAGCACGCGGGCCCGCGACAGGAGCGCCGCGTTGAGCTCGAAAGACGGGTTCTCCGTGGTGGCGCCGACCAGCGTCACCGTTCCGTCCTCCATCACCGGCAGGAACGAGTCCTGCTGGGCCCGGTTGAAGCGGTGGATCTCGTCGACGAAGAGCAGCGTCCCCCTGCCCGTCTCGCGGCGGCCGCGGGCCGCATCGAACACCTTCTTGAGGTCGGCCACGCCCGAGAACACGGCTGAGATCTGGACGAATTCGAGGTCGGTCGCGTCGGCCAGAAGGCGCGCCACCGTCGTCTTGCCGGTGCCCGGCGGGCCCCAGAACACCATCGAGCCAAGGGAGCCCGAATCGAGCATCCGCGTGATTGCGCCGGACGGGCCGAGCAGGTGGTCCTGCCCGACCACGTCCTCGAGACGCGTGGGCCGGAGCCGGTCGGCGAGCGGCCGCGGCGCTGCGACCTCGAGGCCCGCCGCCTCGAACAGGGACGCGCTGGTTTGCTTCGCCAAGGAGACCTTCCTCGAATCGCGCGCCCGCTATCGGGCACGGCATGCACGCAATAACATAGGGGATCGCATGCCAGTCCGCCGCCGCGACGGCAAGGGAGGAACACTTGGTCAACGTTCACATCCACCAGCTGACACCCGATGGCGCCCTGGTCGACGCCGCGGCGATGGAGCAGTTCCAGAAGCAGTGGGTGGGCTACCAGAAGCTCGTCGACTGCGATGCGCTGTCCCATCGCGCCGCGGGCGACATCCTTCACCAGGCGCTGGCCGCGATTCCAGCATCCTTCACGTTCCTCGACATCGCCTGCGGCGACGCGAGCCTGACCCGGCGCGCGCTGACCGGCACGAAGGCGAGCCACTACCACGGGATCGACCTGTCGGAGCCGGCGATCGAACTCGCCGCCAGGATGCTGGATGGCCAACCCTACACGGTCGACCTCGACCACCAGGACTTCGTCGCGGCGCTGGAGGAGCGCCCCGAGCCGGCCGACGTCATCTGGTGCGGCCTCTCGATCCACCATCTCGTCACCCCGGACAAGCTGAAGCTGATGAAGGCGATCCGCGGCGCCACGGGGTCGTTCTTCATGCTCTACGAACCATCGCGGCGCGACGGCGAGGACCGCGACACCTTCATCCACCGCTTCCTCGGCGCCCAGGTGCCGCTGTGGACCACCCTGACCGCGGAGGAGCGCGACCAGATCATCCATCACATCGAGACCTGCGACCTGCCGGAGACGGCAGCGGGCTGGCTCGACCTCGGCCGCGAGGCCGGGTTCAGGTCGGCGACGCAGCTCTTCGTCGACCCGACCGACGGCCTCAGGATCTTCCGCTACGACGTCTGAACGCGGTCAGCCGCGGAACTGCGAACGGATGAGTCGTCCCTTCCGCTCGATCACCACCTGCCAGAGGCGCACCTCCCCGTCCGACATCGCGGCGAGCTGGCGCGTCGAGGCGATGGCGACGCCGTTCACCTCGCGCACCACGTCGCCCGGGCGGAGCCCCGCCTCGGCCGCGAAAGACCCCGCGGCGACCCCGCCGACGATCACGCCTTCCGGGCGTCCCGGATAGGCCAGTTCCTCCGCGACGGCGGGCGACAGGTTCAGGACCCTCGCGCCGGTGAACGGCGAGTAGCCGTCGATCTCCAGTTCGTCGCGCGGCACGGTCTCCGGCGCCGCCTCCAGCGCGAGCATCGTCTCGTAGTCCCGGCCGCCGCGCTTCACGCCGATGCCGACGGAGGCGCCGATGCCCCGCGTCGCGAGCCGGTAGTTGACGCTGCTCGGATCGGTGACGGCGACGCCCTCGACCGAAACGATCAGGTCGCCCGTCGCGAGCCCGGCTCGCGCCGCCGGGCTGCCGGGGGCGACCTCCGTCACCAGCGCCCCGCCCGGCACGTCGAGGCCCAGTCCCTCGGCGATGTCGGCGGTCACGTCCTGGAACCGGACGCCGATCCACGGCATGCGGATATGGCC
>JAEZEN010000447.1 GCA_023433185.1 Pseudomonadota bacterium
GGGCAGCCGGCGCCGGCCGACGCCGACGCCGACGAGGCCGCGGTCGCGCTCCGCAAGGTGGCGCACAAGGCCCTCGCCGACGTCGGGGAGCATATCGCGGCGCTGCGCTTCAACGTGGCGGTCGCCCGCATCTACGAGCTCGCCAACGCGGTCTCGGCGGCGGCACCGAAGGCCGGCGAGAGCGCCGCCCTCGGCCACGCGCGGCGCGAGGCCCTCGAGATCCTCGTCCAGATCATGGCGCCGATGATGCCCCATCTCGCCGAGGAATGCTGGCGCGTGCTCGGCCATGGCACCATGGTCGCGGTGACGCCCTGGCCGAAATTCGAGGCCTCGCTTCTTGACGAAGACGTGGTAACCTATCCGGTGCAGGTGAACGGAAAGAAACGCGCTGAATTGACAATCGCCGTCGATGCGTCACAAGCTGACGTGGAGAGGGCAACGTTGGCGCTTGAAGCCGTTCAGCGGGCGCTCGGGGGAAATACGCCGAAAAAGATCGTGGTCGTGCCGAAGAGGATCGTCAATGTCGTCGTCTGACCACGGCCGCCGGGGGAACGGGCGGTTCGGCGTTGTCGGCGTTCTCGCCGCAGCGCTCGTGTTGAGTGCCTGCTCGGTGCAGACGCTCTACGGGCCGTCGACCCTGGCCGGCGGCAGTGCCGTCCAGTCGACCCTCACCCGCATCTCGGTCGGGCAGGTCAACGACCGCGTCGCGCAGCAGGTGCGCAACCGCGTCATCTTCCAGATGGCCGGCGGCAAGGAAATCTCCGACCCACTCTACCACATGACGCTGACCGTGACCTACCGCAAGGAAGGCCTCGGCATCACGGTGACGGAGGCCTCGCCGGTCTATTCGATCGTCGTCCAGGCGACCTTCGCGGTGAAGAAGGTCGGGACGGAGGAAGTCCTCGTCAGCGGGACGAGCCGCGCCAGCGCCTCCTACAACTACGTCAACTCGATGTACGCCAACAGCCGGGCCGAGATCGACGCGCAGAACCGCGCCGCCGAGCAGGTCGGCAACGAGATCGCCATCCGCGTCGCCGCCGCCATCGCCGCGGGCAGCTGAAGCGCGCGGCCGGTCCGTGGTCGAGGTCAAGACCGAGATCGAGCGGTTCCTCGCCGGGAACGACATCCGCCTTCTCCTCATCCACGGAAACGACACCGGCCTGGTCGCCGAGCGTGCCGCGGCGTTCGCCCGGGCCGTCCTCGGTGATTCGCCGGATCCGCTGGGCCTGATCCGCCTCGACGCCTCGGACGTCTCCGCCGATCCCGCCCGCCTCGCCGACGAGGCCTATGCGATCCCGATGTTCGGCGGACGCCGCTGCATCGAGCTCCGGGTCTCCGGCAACTGGTCCGTGGTGCCGGCGATCCAGCCGCTGATCGCCGATCCGCCGGTGGATTCGGCCCTGGTGGTGACCGCCGGCGAACTCCGCAAGACGGCGCCGGTCCGCAAGCTCTTCGAGCAGGCGAAGAATGCCTTCGCCATTGCCTGCTACGCCGACGATGCCCGCGGCCTCGACCGGGTGATCGACGAGGAGACCGGCCGCGCCGGCCTCAGCATCGCCGCCGACGCGCGCGCCGCCCTCAAGCTTCTGATCGGCAGCGACCGCATGGCGAGCCGCGGCGAGGTGGCCAAGCTCTGCCTCTATGCCGAGGGCGCCGGCGCGATCACGCTCGAGGATGTCCGCGCCGTGGTCGGCGACGCCTCCGCCTTCGCCGTCGACGAGGCCGTGGATGCGGCGGCTTCAGGCGACGCGGCGGCGTTCGAGCGCCTCTACCGGCGGCTCGCTGCGGCCGGCACCGCCGCGTTCACCGTCGCCGGCGCGGCGCAGCGCCATTTCGACATGCTCCACCGCGCCCGCGGGCTGGTCGAGCGTGGCGCCGACCCCGAATCGGCGCTGGGGCCGAGCGTCTTCTGGAAGCGAAAGGCGGCGCTCGCAGCCCAGCTCCGCACCTGGACGCTGCCGCGCATCGAGCGCGCGCTCCTGATCCTCGACCGCACGATCATCGACAGCCGGCTCCGCGGCAACATCGCCGACGAGGTCGTCGGCCAGGGGATGCTGATGATCGCCACCCTCGCCCCCCGGCCGGCCCGCCCGGGCTGAGCGGCCCCGGGACTCACCGGGAGCCACGACAGCCGGCCGGCGCCGGCGTCGGCCGCTGCATGACGATCCTCGCCTCTGCCGGCAGCCGTCGTGACGACACCGCCTGTCAGGCTACGACCCCGGCGAGTCAAGTCGCCTCGCAGAAAATGCGGAGCGCCGAAGATCCGACAGACCGTCCTCAGCGTATCCCGGGAGCCGTGTCGGGGATGTGGCGCAGTTCACTGCAAGCTCCGGGCAAGCAGGGCAGTCTACATGACGTACCCAGGCCCGCGTGCCCGCCCCCCTCCCCGGGCCGCCGGCGACCATGCCCCCCGCGGGCGACTGGAAATGCCGGCCCGCCGGTTCGACTCCAGTCAGGGGCGCCCTCCCGAGCGGCTTCGTGCCCGGGGGGGCGTCCCTTTCGTTTCCCTTCTCCCGGCTCGCGCTTTCCCGAACCCCTTGCGAGAGTGACGGCTCGGGTGGCAAACCGGGCCGCGATCCGCCCGTCGGGCGTCCATGCTCCAACCAGGGATTCTCCACCGACCATGACTGCGACGGCCCCGGAACGCCTTGCCGAGATCCGCGCCCGCATTGCCGCCGCCGAGACGGAGGCCGGCCGGCCGGCCGGTTCGGTCACGCTGATCGCGGTGTCGAAGACGTTCAATGCGCCCGGGATCGTGCCGGTGATCGACGCCGGCCAGCAGGTCTTTGGCGAGAACCGGGTGCAGGAGGCGAAGGGGAAGTGGCCGGGGCTCCGCGCCACCCATGCTAGCCTCGACCTCCACCTGATCGGCCCTCTCCAGTCCAACAAGGCGGCGGAGGCCGTCGGGCTGTTCGATGCGATCCACACCATCGACCGTGACAAGATCGCCGCGGCGGTCGCCTCCCAGGTGGCGAAGCAGGGCCGGCGGCTTCAGTTGTTCGTCCAGGTCAATACCGGCGCCGAACCGCAGAAGGCGGGCGTCCTGCCCGGGGAGACGGAAGCCTTCGTCGCGCGCTGCCGGGAGGTCCACGGGCTCGCCATCGCCGGCCTCATGTGCATCCCGCCGGTCGAGGATGCGCCGGCGCCGCACTTCGCGCTCCTGGCCAAGCTCGCCCGGCGCCTCAGCCTCCCGTCGCTTTCGATGGGGATGAGCGGCGATTTCGAGATCGCCATCGCCTTCGGCGCCACCCATGTCCGCGTCGGCAGCGCGATCTTCGGGAGCCGGGCCTGAACCCGGCCCGCGGCCTCGCGTCAGGCCGGGACTTCGCGGATTTCCTCGACCTCGGGCACGTAGTGGCGGAGCAGGTTCTCGATGCCGTGCTTGAGGGTCGCCGTCGACGACGGGCAGCCGGCGCAGGAGCCGCGCATGTTCAGGAAGACGACGCCGTCGCGGAAGCCCTGGAAGGTGATGTCGCCGCCGTCCTGCGCCACCGCGGGCCGGACGCGGGTGTCGATCAGCTCCTTGATGGTCGCGACCACCTCGGCATCCTCCTCGGCGAAGAACTCGTCGCTCTCGCCCTCGGCCTCGGCGCGGATGACCGGCATGCCCGAGAGGTAGTGCTCCATGATCGCGCCGAGCACGGCCGGCTTGAGGTGCTGCCACTCGCCGTCGGCCTTGGTGACGGTGATGAAGTCGCCGCCGAGAAACACCCCGGCAACGCCGTCGACCCCGAACAGCCGCTCGGCGAGCGGTGATCGCGCCGCCTCGTCCGGCGTGCGGAACTCAGCCGTTCCGTTGCCGAGCACGATGCGGCCGGGAAGGAACTTGAGCGAAGCGGGATTGGGGGTCGTCTCGGTCTGGATGAACATCGGGCGGCGCCTTTCAAGGGGGCGGTGTCCCTTCATGTAGTCCCCGCCGCCCGCGACATCAAGCAAGCGGCGGCAGCGAGCGTTGACGCCAGCGGCGGGGCGTCTATGATCCGCCGCGCTTTCGGGGCTCGTCGGCCGGGAAGGCAGGCCATGCGGGCGTGGCGGAACTGGTAGACGCAGCGGACTCAAAATCCGCCGTTCGAAAGAATATGTCGGTTCGAGTCCGACCGCCCGCACCATGAATTCAGGCAGAAACGGCCGCCGACGCCGCTCCGACCCGAGCCCAGACACGGTTACGGGCTTGCTGCGCCAGCCAGTTCCGTGACGAGAGCTTCAAAAGCGTCATCGAGAAGCTCGACCAATGACCGCTTTCCCTCATCGCGGCTGAGCGCTTCCGCAGAGATGCGGATGGCACCGATCGCGAGCATGGCGACGAGCCTGAGCGCGGTTTCACGCTCCGGATCGGGCCACCGATCGCGCAGGGCGTCGAACAGAATTCTTTCGTGCTCCACGTAGCTCGCCTGCTTGCGCGCCTGGACGGCCGGGCTTGACCGCATGAGCCGATCGATAGCGACCATCTCGTCGGCCGGCACCGCTCCGCAAACGGCAAGCACCGCCTCGCGGATGGCATCGAGCGGCCTGGTCGTGTCGCTCGCCTCCCGGACGCGCGCGGCGATCATCTCCCCCATCCCGCTCTGGAGCGAAAGGAGGATATCGTCCTTCGACCTGAAATAATGGAAGAACGTGCGGCGCGCGATGCCGGCCGCAGCTGCGATTTCGTCCAGCGTCGTCGCGTCCACGCCCTTTTCGATGAACAGGCCGATGCCGGCCTCGGTGATCCGCCGAAGCGTCGCCTGCCGCTTCCGCGCGCGCAACCCTTCCGTTCGGCCATCCCCCTCCAAGCGCCCACCTCCGTCTTCCCTTGAAACATGCATTGAGTGCATTTATTTTTGTGCATCCAGTGCAAATATAGCGAGGAATGGGCAGATGGCAAAGTGGACCGTTGGCAGCATGCGCGACCAATCCGGCCGATCGGCGGTCGTGACCGGCACGGGCGGTCTCGGTTTCGAGGTTGCGCTCGCCCTGGCGCGCGCCGGCGCCGACGTGACCATCGCCGGTCGCGATCCGCACAAGGGCGCGGAGGCCGTCGCACGCATTCGATCCGGTGCGTCCGAGGCGCGGATTCGCTTCGAGCGTCTCGACCTTGCCTCGCTCGCCTCGGTTGCCCGCTTCGCCGGGAGACTGAGGGGAGAGCGGGAGCATCTCGATCTGCTCGTCAACAATGCCGGCGTGATGGTGCCGCCGGTCCGCACGGAAACGTCGGACGGGTTCGAGCTGCAGTTCGGCACCAACCATCTCGGACATTTCGCGCTCACCGGCCAACTGCTCCCCTTGCTGCGCGCGTCCGACGGCGCGCGGGTCGTCTCGGTGTCGAGCATTGCCGCCCGATCCGGCGCGACCGACTTCGACGACTGGAACGCGCGGGCGCGCTACACGCCGATGCCGGTCTACAGCCGCTCGAAGATCGCCTGCCTGATGTTCGCGCTCGAACTGGAGCGTCGCAGTGCGGCCGCCGGGTGGGGCGTCGCGGGCATTGCGGCGCATCCGGGCGTGTCGCGCACCGAACTCCTCCACAACGGGCCGGGGCGGGGCAGCTTCCACAGCCGCGTGCGATCGCTTCTTCCGTTCCTGTTCCAGCCCGCCGCACAGGGTGCGCTGCCGATCCTATTCGCGGCGACCGCGCCCGACGCGCATGGCGGAGGCTATTACGGGCCCGACCGGCTGGGGGAGACGCGCGGGCATCCCGCAAAGGCCCGGGTTCCCGTACAGGCCTTGGACAATGCGGCCGCCACGCGGCTCTGGGAGCTCTCGGAGCACCTGACGGGCGTCCGCTTCTGATCGCTCGCGCGCCAGAAGCGCGTACCAGCTAGATCGGCAGTGCGGTCGTCGAGAGGATTTCCTTGAGCACGAAGAACGTGCGGATCTGGCGGACCCCGGGCAGGCTGATGATGGAATCGGCGTGAAGCCGGTTGAAATGGGCGATGTCGCGGGTGCGCAGCACGAGGAAGTAATCGAACTCGCCGGCGACGAGGTGGCACTCGAGGCAGCCGGGGATGCCCTTCGCCACTGCCTCGAAGGCACCGAAGTCGGACGGCGTCGAGCGGTCGAGCACGACCCCGACGATCACCAGCGTCGTCATGTCGATCAGCGCCGGGTCGAGCACCGCGACCGTGCGCCGGATGGCGCCGGCCTCGCGCAGCTTCTCGACGCGGCGGAGCGTCGCCGCAGCGCTCAGGTGGACGCGCTCCGAGAGCGCCGCGTTGGTTATGGCGGCGTCCCCCTGAAGGATCCGAAGGATGGCGCGGTCGATGCGGTCGACGGGCGCCATCGTCGAGGCGGGCGACGCACGTTTCGTGCTCTTTTTGACGGATCGACGCATATTTCTTCGATTATTTTGATATCAAGCCCATAAATCTATTACCGATGCGGCCGAGAACGCAATTGCCATGACCGAACGGCGGCCCCATCATCCCGACGACATTCCATGCCGGAGGCCGCCTCGATGAACCTTGCCCGCTTTCCCCGCCACCCGCTGACCTTCGGGCCGAGCCCGATCGAGGCCCTGCCGCGGCTCTCGGCCCATCTCGGCGGCAGGGTCGAGATCTACGCCAAGCGCGAGGACATGAACTCCGGCCTCGCCTTTGGCGGCAACAAGGTGAGGAAGCTCGAATACCTGGTGCCGGAGGCGCTGGCCGAGGGCTGCGACACGCTCGTCACCATCGGCGGCGTGCAGTCGAATCACACCCGCCAGGTCGCCGCCGTCGCCGCCAAGCTCGGCCTCCGGTGCCGGCTGGTGCAGGAGAACTGGGTGAACTGGCACGATGCGGTCTATGACCGGGTCGGCAACATCCTGATGAGCCGCGTGATGGGCGCCCATGTCGAGCTGGTCGACGAGGGCTTCGGCATCGGGTTCAAGGAAAGCTGGGAGAATGCCCTGGAGGACGTGCGCCGGGGCGGCGGCAAGCCCTATGCGATTCCCGCCGGCGCGTCGGACCACAAGCTCGGCGGCCTCGGCTTCGTCGGCTTCGCCGAGGAGGTGCGGGCGCAGGAGGCGGAGCTCGGCTTCCGCTTCGACTACGTCTTCGTCTGCTCGGTGACCGGCAGCACCCAAGCCGGCATGGTGGTCGGCTTCGCCGCCGACGACCGCGCCGGCCGCGTCATCGGCATCGACGCCTCGGCGACGCCCGAGGCGACCCGCGCCCAGATCCTCCGCATCGCCGAGCGGACCGCCGACCTCGTGGGCCTCGGGCGCCCGATCACCGACGCCGACGTCGTGCTCGACACGCGCTACGCCTATCCCGAATACGGCCTGCCCTCGGCGGAGACGCTCGAGGCCATCCGGCTCTCGGCGCGGCTCGAGGGCATGATGACCGACCCGGTCTACGAGGGGAAATCGATGCAGGGGATGATCGACATGATCGCCCGGGAGGAAATCCCCGCCGGCGCGAAGGTCCTCTACGCCCACCTTGGCGGCGTGCCGGCGATCAACGGCTACAGCTACCTGTTCCGGAACGGCTGATCATGGTTAACCGCCG
>JAEZEN010000503.1 GCA_023433185.1 Pseudomonadota bacterium
GTCGCGAACCGCGCGCCCTCGTCCTCGGCGGCGTCGAGCGCGGCGACAAGCGCGGCGAGCGCATCCCTGTCGGCGGCCGCGGCGGCGTCCGACGCTGCGGCCTCGGCGACGAGGTTCCGGCCCTCGACCAGTTCCACAGCGATGCCGACGCCGGCCGCGCGCTTCTTGCTCGCCTCGTCGCGCCAGCTCTCGAAGCGGTCGCGCCAGGCGATGATGGTGAACGCGTGGAGGGCGTTGCGCTCCGGGGTGAAGGTCCCGCGCCACCGGTCGTTGTCGTAATACGCCATGGGCGCTTCCGACCATTCGTCCGTGCCGGCGGCACGCCACAGGATCGCGGCGTCGATCTTGTCGTGCCCGTCGGCGAAGATGTCGGCTTCGACGATCACCGGCGCGCCGGCCACCGCCTTGGCCGGGAAACGTCCGCCGTCGATCTCGGGGGAGACCGCTTCGATGGCGACGCGGGCTCCGGCCAATGCGACGAGAGCCGCGGGGGGCGGGGTCGGCTTCGCCGCACGCGACCGCCCGCGTGGCCTGGCAGGACCGGCATTGCGGGACCGCTCGACCTCAGCCATGACCCATGCTCGCCAAACCTGGCCCGGGATGCAAGCGGGCCGGATGCAAGCGGTCCGGGTGGTTCACGGGAGCGGGCGGGGCCCAGCTCCTGAAATCGATGCGCGCGGCGATGAGATCCCCCTCGAAGCCGTTGGTGCCGGTAAGCCATTGGTGTCGGTCGCTCGGAACACCTAACGAACCAGCACGACTGCCGTTCCACGGCGACAGCCATTCCGGCGCCGACGGCGCGCGCCGGATTTGACAGGCCGGGATTCATACGATCATAGTGGCCGGTACGTATCAGAAAAGACGGAATAAAGGGGGGCGTCCGGTGAAGGCGAGAGTTTCGGTTCATCGCGATTTCAAGATCGGTTCGATCGACGACCGGATCTACGGCGCGTTTCTCGAGCACCTGGGACGCGCCGTCTATGGGGGCATCTACGAACCCGGCCACCCTACCGCGGATGCCAACGGGTTCCGCGGCGATGTCCTGGCCCTGGTCCGGGACCTGAAGCTGCCGCTCGTGCGCTATCCGGGGGGCAACTTCGTCTCGAACTACGACTGGATCGACGGCATCGGTCCGCGTGAGGAGCGGCCGGTCCGCCTCGACTATGCCTGGCGGACGACGGAATCGAACGCGATCGGCACCGACGAGTTCATCCGCTGGTGCCGCAAGAGCGGCACCGAGCCGATGCTGGCGGGCAATCTCGGCTCGAAGGGCTTCACCGAGGCCCTGGCCATGCTCGAATACTGCAACCATCCCGGCGGCAGCTACTGGAGCGACCTCCGGCGCCGGCACGGTGCGGCCGAGCCCCATGACGTGCGGGTCTGGTGCCTCGGCAACGAGATGGACGGCCCCTGGCAGATGAACCACCGCACCGCATACGAATACGGGCGGATCGCCAACGAGGTCGGGCGCGGCATGAAGACCTTCGACCCCACCCTCGAGCTCGTCGCCTGCGGCTCCTCCCACGCCCACATGCCCACCTATCCGTCCTGGGAGGCCGAAGTCCTCGACGAATGCTACGAATCCGTAGACTACATCTCGCTGCACACGTATTGGGACAATTACGACGACGACTATCTCAATTTCGTCGCGAAATCAGTGCCCCTCGACCGCTATATCCAGACGGTCGGCGGCATCATCGACTACATCAAGGCCAAGAAGCGCTCGAAGCACGACGTTTTCATCTCGTTCGATGAATGGAACGTCTGGTATCACAACCGAAAGCAGGACGAGAAGGACATCGACGCCTCCGCCTGGAAGGAGGCGCCGCCGCTGCTCGAGGACGTCTACAATTTCGAGGACGTGCTGCTCGTCGGATGCGCGATCAACACCTTCATCCGCCGGTCCGATCGCGTGAAGCTCGCCTGCATCGCCCAGCTCGTCAACGTCATCGCCCCGATCATGACCGAGAACGGCGGCCCGGCCTGGAAGCAGACCACCTACCACCCCTTCCGGTATGCCTCGCTGCACGGTCGCGGCGACGCCCTCGCGGTGGCGGTCGACGTCCCGACCTACGATGCCAGGGTGGCCGACGACGTCCCTTATCTCGACGCCGCGGCGGTCCTTGCACCGGATGGCCGGTCGGTGGCCTTCTTCCTGGTCAACCGTCACCCCGACGAGGCCCTGTCGCTCGACATTTCCATGGCAGGCTTCAAGCCCGGGGCGCTGGTGGAGCACGTCACCATCGCCCATCCGGACCTCAAGGCCACCAATACCGCCAGGCATCCGGACCGGGTGAGCCCGGCGAAGGGAAAAGGCGTCGCGGTTCGCGACGGCGCGCTGCGCGGCAAGGTGCCGGCGCGGTCCTGGCACATGATCCGCGTCGCCGTCTGACGGGCGCGCCCAATGTACCCGAAAGACGGATACATATCAGGCCGTCCGTTGACCCGGGCGGCCTGTAAAGGTATCGTCGTACGTTACGGTCCAAGCGCGGGGCACACCGCGCGGCCGAGGGAGGAGGCGGTCGCTGATGACACGACACGCTCGCGCCAAGGTCGATCGCGGCCCCGACGCCGCCGCCCGCGGCCTGCCCCGCCTCACACCATCCGCTGTGCCCGCCATGCCGAGGGGCGCGACGCCCCTCCGCCTGTCGGACGGCGGCGCGATCCGGCTCATGTCAACGACAAGCGAACAAGGAGAGGGAACGGCATCATGAAGGGCATTCTGAGGACAGGGCTTGCCGCCGCGGCGATCGTGGCGCTGGGCGCCAGTGCGCAGGCCAAGGAAACCGTGATCTGGTGGGACTTCCTGGGCGGCGGTGACGGCGTCCGCATGAAGCAGATGATCGACGAGTTCAACCAGGCCCATGCGGGCGAGATCGAGATTCAGTCGACCACGCTCGACTGGGGCGTTCCGTTCTATTCGAAGGTCCAGACCTCGGCCGCGGTCGGCGAGGGGCCGGACGTGATGACCTATCACGCGTCGCGCATCCCGCTTGCGGTCAGCCAGAACGTCCTCGTGGAGATCACCGCCGATGACTGGGCGACGCTCGGCATGGGGCCCGACAGCTTCGCCCCGGCGATCTGGGAGTCCGTCACCGTGGACGGCAAGGCCTATGCCGTGCCGCTCGATACGCATCCGATCGTCCTCTACTACAACAAGGACAAGCTCGCGGCCGCGGGGCTGATCGGCGACGACGGGCTGCCGACGGGGCTCGATGGCGTCGAGAATTTCAGCGCCGCGATGCAGGCGCTGCAGGACGGTGGCACCCGCTGGGGCGTGTCGACCTTCAATGCGGCGGGCGATTTCCAGTTCAGGACGATCTACTCGCTGCTCTGCCAGCAGGGCGGAGAGATGCTGACCGACGGCGAATGGCTCGCCGGCGACAACATCGAGAAGCTGACCAACGCCGTCGCGGTGGTCTCCGACTGGGTCGAGGAAGGCCATGCGCCGGCCTACACCGAGTATCCGGCCAGCGTCGCACTGTTCTCCTCGGGCGAGGCCGCGATGCACATCAACGGCGTGTGGGAGGTCCCGACCTTCACCGACCTCGCCAACCGCGGGGAACTCGGCTTCGAGTGGGGGGCGATCGAGCTGCCGGTCTTCTTCGACCAGGCCTGCACCTATTCCGACTCCCACGCCTTCGCCATCCCCAACAATGTCGGCAAGGAAATGACGCCGGAGAAGCGGGCCGCCGTCATGACCGTCATCCGGGAGGTCGTGAACAACGGCATCTTCTGGGCCACCGCCGGCCACATCCCGGCGCTGCAGTCGGTGGTCGACTCGGCCGAGTACCAGGCCATGGAGCCCAACGCGACCTATGCCGTCCTCGCGGACAACATGATCTACGACCCCGAGTCGACCTTCGCCGGCGTCGCCGGGCCCATGTTCACCGCGGCCGGCAATGCCTTCACCGCCGCCGCGAACGGCGAGATGGATGCCGCCGAAGCCGTCGCCGACATGAAGGCGGAGCTCGACAACCTCCAGTAACGTCCTCCTCGCGGGTCGCGCCCGGTGC
>JAEZEN010000052.1 GCA_023433185.1 Pseudomonadota bacterium
ACGGCGACGTGGCCGGGCGCCCGCGCGGCACGGACCAGCTCGCGATACGCAGCGGCCCCGGGCGTGCCGATCCGCGCGTGGGCGGTGAGGAGGGCGGCGCCATTCCGCCGCGACCCCGCACGAAGTGCCGCGACCATCGTCGAGGCCTCGACCTCCCGGTCGATGGCGGCGACCGCCTCCAGGCCATCGGCGCGGAACGCCCGCACGAGGGCGACCCGGTCGGCCCCGGCCCAGCGCAGGCGGACCTGCAGGGCGACGAAACTCTCGAGGTCGAAGGACCCGAGTGCGGCAGCCTCGCCGATCGAGGCCTCCAGTCCCTGGGAGAAGGCGAAACCGCCGGAGGGGAACAGGCTGTCGCCCTGCTGGAGCGCGACGAGCAGCGACCTCACGTCGCGCCGCCTTCGGTAGTCGCCTCCACGCCGCGCCCCACCAGGGGCGCGATGCGATCGAGATAGAGGGCGGGCGGTCCCTCGAGAGCCACGAGCAGATCGCCCGAATCGAACCTTACGCGCCAGTGGAGATTCCCTGCCGCGTACCCGAGCTCCAGCGCGGTCTCGCTGTCGGGCGGCCGAAGGCGCAGCCAGCGCTCGCCCGCGACGCGGAGCACCGCCGCGCCCTGCGCCGAAAGAGAGAGGACGGCGCCGTCGAAGAGCGGGCAGTCGCGGTCGAGGGCGATACGGTACTCGGTGCCGCGATCGCCCTGGACGCGCAGCCGGCGGCGGGCGAGGTCGGCGGTGGCGACGGTGATCGTCTCGACGGCACCGGCATGTTCGAGCCGGTGAAGGGTCTCGGCCAGCGCCGCATCGCGGCAGTGGCCGAGGATGGTGTCGACGTCGACCACGCGCGGCTCGCCACCGACCGGATGCCGGTATTCCTGAGGTTGGCCCCCGTGCACCTGAATGCCAGCTCCGTCCGTCACGTCCCGCTCGGCCATGCCGCAGGATAGGGATGGCCGCTGTCACACGGTCAAGTTCAAAATCTGCGCATTCCGGGCGTTACTCTATCGAGACCGCTTCTTGAGCAAAGATCAAATGTTGTTCAATCGAGCAATGGCAATGTTGGACGGAATTCGCCGCTTTTGCCGCAAATGTGGTCAAATAGACGCTACCGCCACGCGAATTACAGTCCGTGAGCCGGGTCTCGTGCATGAATAGAAGTTCATCACCCGAATTGCGGGCGGCTTGGGCACACGATCGTCCGACCGACCCGCTCCGCGCAGTGCGGATTGCCCCGCTGCTCCCGATCTCCTGCCACAAGTAGTTGAAATAAAAAGCGATCGGCATGGCGGCTGGCGGGTCAACCGCCGCCGGCGGCCGGGCAGACGGGCGGCCTCCAGCCTGCGCAACAACTGGGCGAAGTTGCGCCGATCGCGACTGTCTCCGGATACACGTCGAACAATTCTGATCAATGCATGAGCATTGGCGGTGAATGAGATTTGGTCAGTCGATTTATTGACTGAGGGGAAATCGTCTTTACTCTTGTTGGTGAAATGATCTGATGCATGACAGTAATGGAGGGAAATCAGAAGCGTCATGTCGGCTTCCGTCCAGTTGCTGAACGTATCGAAGCGGTTCCCTGGCGGCGCTACCGCAGTAGATCATGTAAGCTTATCGATAGAGCGCGGCGAATACGTCTCGATCATCGGCCCCAGCGGCTGCGGAAAGACGACGACGTTGCGCATGGTCGCCGGCTTCGAGGGGCCGACCTCGGGCCGTATCGAGATCGGCGGGCGTGACTGCACGACGCTCGAGCCCCATCACCGCAACACGGCGATGGTGTTCCAGCATTTCGCGTTGTTCCCCCACATGACGGTGGCGGCGAACGTCTCCTTCGGGCTGGAGATGCGGGGCATTCCGGCGGACGAGCGCCAGGCGCGGGTGGCCGACATTCTGAAGGCGGTCGATATCGGTGACCTTTCCGACCGGATTAGCACCCAGCTTTCCGGTGGCCAGCAGCAGCGGGTCGGCCTCGCGCGGGCTCTGGTGACGCGCCCCGAGGTCCTGCTCCTGGACGAGCCGCTGGGCTCGCTCGATGCCAATCTCCGGGAGCGCATGGTCCGCGTCCTCAAGCGCCTCAACGGCGAGTTCGGCATCGCGTTCATGCACGTCACGCACAGCCAGTCGGAGGCCTTCGCGGTTTCCGACCGTGTCGTCATCATGAACCGCGGGCGGATCGAGCAGATCGGCTCTCCCGAGGACATTGCGCAGAACCCGAAGAACCTGTTCGTTGCGCAGTTCGTGGGCAAGAACAACCTGCTCGCCGGGCGCATCGTTGGCGAGGACGGCGGCATTGCGCGCGTCGAGACCGAGGTCGGCGAGGTGCGCGCACGGATCGGTACGCTCGGCAAGGATCCGGAGGCGGCGTGCTGGGTGGTCTGCCCGGCGCATCGGGTTGAGCTCCTCGCCGACGGGGAGAACCTCGACACCACGCTCACCGGCCGTCTCGCCTTCACGATGTTCGAGACCTCCCATCTCGAGTTCAACGTCGAGATGGACCACGACAAGGTCCTTCGGATCGACCGCTTCGACCCCACCCCGGGCCTCGCCGGCCTCCGGCCCGGCGCGCCGGTGCGGCTCGGATGGAAGGCGCAGGACGCCTTCCTCGTCGCGGCATGAGTGGGCGGACGATGGTGAGCACGGCCAATCTCGGGCATGGCGGTGCCGACGCCGATGCCGGCCCGGTGCGCGCCGCTGGCGGCCTCGAGGCGGGGCAGACCCGGCGCGCGGTCCTCCTCGCCATCCCGCCCACCCTCGTGATGCTCTTCGGGACCATGGTCGGGCTTGGCGCGATCGCGGTCTTCTCGTTCTGGGAGTCGCTTCCCTACGGGATGAGGCCCGGCTTCACCTTCGAGAACTATGCCGACTTCTTCACCACCGCGACCTATGTCGAGACCATCCGGTTCACGCTGGAGGTGGCGGCGATCCTCATCCCGCTGATGATCCTCATCGCCTATCCGGTCGCCTATTTCATCGCTTTCCAGGTCAGGAACGAGCGGACCAAACTCTTCATCCTGCTCCTCTGCATCGTGCCGTTCTGGACGAGCGCTCTGATCCGCATGATCGCCTGGCTGCCGCTGCTCGGCCGCAACGGCCTCATCAACACGGCGCTGATGTCCCTCGGCATCATCGACGAGCCCGCCGAGATCCTCCTCTATTCGCGGCCGGCGATGATCTTCTCCATGGCGATGATCTGGTCGGTCTTCATGATTGGGCCGATCTATTTCTCGATGGCCAAGATCCAGCCGATGGTGATCGAGGCCGCCCGCGATCTCGGTGCCAGCCGCTGGCGGGCATTCGTCCGCATCATCCTGCCGCTCACCAAGCCCGGGCTGTTCACCGGCATCCTGTTCGTCTTCGTCGTGATGATGGGCGAGTTCGCCATCCAGCGCTTCATCGGCGGCGGCAAGTCCTCGATGCTCGCCAATGTCCTTCTCCAGAACCAGGGTGCGCTGCAGTGGCCGCTCGCCTCCGTGGTGGCGGTTGTGATCGTGCTGGTGACACTCCCGGTGGCGCTGCTGATCCTCCGCGCCGCCAACCTCCGCAACCAGCTTTGAGGCGGGGAAAGATGGCCGATCATTCAGCCCAGGAAACCCGCTGGCGGCCCCTCAAGATCGGCCTCGCTCTCTACACCGGGCTGTTCGTGATCCTCCTTTACGGGCCGACGGCGGTGATGACGGTCCTGTCCTTCCAGGGGGCGGATGGCGGCCCGACCTTTCCGCTGCAGGACCCCGGCTTCACCTGGTACGAGCGGCTCTTCGACCCCGACGGCGCCGCCAAGACGACTGGCGAGTACATGGGCCGGCTCGGGCCGCCCGCCTGGCGCTCGCTGGCGCTGGCGCTGCTCACCGCCGTGGTCTCGACGGTGCTGGCGACGATGGCGGCGCAGGCCTTCCGCACCCGGTTCCCCGGGGCGCGGCTCGTCTTCAATATCTACCTCCTCGGCATCGTCATTCCCGGCATCGCGCTCGGCCTCGGCCATGCGCTGTTCTGGCAGTATTTCGGCATTCAGAAGGCATGGTTCTCGACCGCACTGCTCGCCCATGTCGTCTGGACCTTCCCGTTCTGCTTCATCATCCTGCTGGCGGTCTTCAACCGCTTCGACCGCTCGGTGGAGGACGCCGCGCGCTGCCTCGGCGCGTCGCCCTGGCAGACGTTCTGGCGGGTCACGTTGCCGATCGTGAAGCCGGGTATCACCGCCTCCGCGCTGTTCGCCTTCACGCTCTCCTTCGACGAATTCGCCCGCACCTTCCTCGTCAACGGCGCCGAGAACACGCTGCCGCTGGAGGTGCTCGGCGCGACGACGGTCCGGGTCACGCCGCGGCTCTACGCCATGGGCGTGGTCATCACCGCCGTCTCGCTCGTCGTGATCCTCGCCATGGTCTGGCTGCTCACCAGGGACGTCCGCCGCATCCGCTACGTCGGGCAGGAGGAGCACGGGACATGAGCGGGGCACGCAGAGCAGAAAGCACGTCAAGCCGTCGGTTCCGCCAAACAGGGGATTGAACATGGACAGCAAGCATCTCGAACTCCGCCACCAGGCCTACATGGGTCAGCTCGAGCACCAGTCCGAGCGGGCGCGCGCCAGCCAGGAGGGCATCAACCGCCGCACCTTCCTTGCCGCGACCGGCGCGCTCGGCGCCGCGGCGGCGGCCGGGCCGCTGCTCGGCGGCATGAGCAAGGCCTTCGCCCAGGAGGAGTTCGCAAGCCGCTTCGCGGGCATCACGCAGACCACGCCACTCAACATCATCGGCACCGGCGTCTCGGTCCAGGATCGCTTCTTCGAGAAGTTCACGGAGGTGTCGGGCTTCAACGTGACGGGCACCGCATCGAGCCTGTCGGAGTCGGTCCAGCGCTTCCTGACCGGCGGCAACGAGACCTTCGCCATGATCGAGACCAATTCCTTCCGCGCCCCGGCGCTGAAGGAAGGCGACGCCGCGGCGCCGGTGCCGATCGAGAAGATCACGAACTGGAAGTACGCCGACGCATTGTTCACCGACCCCGGCGACGTGGGGTCGGATCCCAAGAGCGGCTGGCCGACCAAGGCGGTGTTCTGGGACGACAACCGGGACTCTTTCCTGATGGTCCCCCAGATCTACAACACCGACGCGCTCGGCATCCTTCCGCAGAAGTTCGCCGCCGACCAGGAGGACTTCGCGATCCCGGACACCCTCGGCGTCCTCTACGAGGCCAAGTGGCGCGACCTCGACTTCATGGGCAAGACCGCGATCCAGAACGACGACCTGATCGGCCCGCCGCGCGCTGCCACCTACCTCGTCAAGAACGGCAAGATGGACGCGCCGAAGGTGTCGCTTTCCGACCTCCAGCCCGACGAGCTCGACGAGGTCATCGAGTTCCTGATCGGTGCCAAGCGCGACGGTGTCTTCCGGCTGATCTGGACCAATTACGGCGAGGCGGTGAACCTCCTGACCTCCGGCGAGGTATGGGCGATCGACTGCTGGAACCCGGTCGTCGAGGACGTCAAGTCGCAGGGCGTCCCATGCGTCTATGTCGAAGTCAGGGAAGGCACCTCGGCCTGGTTCTACGGCATGACCAAGAGCAACAAGGCAGCCGCCCCCGAGGTCGTCAT
>JAEZEN010000578.1 GCA_023433185.1 Pseudomonadota bacterium
CCCCGGCCTCCGCCATTTCGCCGGCCTCCGGGCCGATGAGTTGCAGGCCGTCGGCGGCGAGCGCCGCGACGTTCCGCTGCGTCGCCGGGTGCGACCACATCGCCGGGTTCATAGCCGGGGCGAGCAGCACCGGCGCCCGGGTCGCGAGCAGCACCGCGGTAGCGAGATCGTCGGCATGGCCGCCGGCCATTTTCGCCATCAGGTCCGCAGTGGCCGGCGCGACGACGACGAGGTCGGCCTCCCGCGCCAGACGGATGTGACCGACATCGTGCTCGTCCTCGCGCGAGAACAGGTCGGTGAACACCTTGCCGCCGGTGAGCGCCCCCACCGCGAGCGGCGTGACGAAGGCTTCCGCTCCGCGGGTCATCACCGCCCGCACCGTACAGCCGCGCTCGCGCAGCCGGCGGACGAGGTCGAGCGCCTTGTAGGCGGCGATGCCGCCGGCGATGATGAGGAGAATGCGGTGCTGCGCGGCCATGGCCTCAGCTTTCCCACGGGTTGATCAGGTCGACGCCGCAATCGGCGAAGTCCTCGACATTGCGGGTCGCCACCGCCATGCGGTTGGCCCGGGCGATGGCGGCGATCATCGTGTCGAAATCGCCGACGGGCCTGCCGGTCCGCCGGCGCGCCGCCCGGAGCTCGGCATAGTGCGCCGCCGCCGGATAATCGAACGGGAGGATCCGGCTGTCGAACAAGGCTGCCATCCGGGCGACGCCCTGCCCCAGTTCCTTCTTCCGGCGACCCTCGGGCAGCACCGCCACGCCCGCCAGCAGTTCGGCGGTCGTGAGGGCCGTCGTGAAAAGATCCTCGCCGGGCTGCGCGGAGAGCCAGCCGAAGACCACCGTCGAGCGCTTCGCGGGCGGGCGCATGATCTCCGACAGGACGTTGGTATCGAGAACGATCATTCGTCATCGAACGGTGGCAGCGGGCGCGGCGGCTCCCGCTCGGGAATATCGAGTTCGATCCCACCGAGCGGGTCGGTGATCGCGGCGATCTCCGCAGCGAGGTTGGTCGGCCTCGCCGGATCACCATCGCTCGCGGCGCGGAGGAGAATCTGGCGGACCTCTTCCTCCAGCGAGCGACCGCGACGCGCGGCGCGGATGCGCAGGGCCTGCTTCACGTGTTCGGGCACCCTGCGAACCGTGATGTTGGTGCTCATGATCTCGATATAGGCTTTGACAGCATTGCAATCAATGCAATCACGCCATCTTCCAGGCGATCACCACCGCGGCGATGGCGATGACCCACAGCGCGACCCGCCCCCAGCGCGCGGCCCGCGCCTCCGAGCGGCCGATGCCGGCGACCGTTTCCGCGTCGAGCCGGAGGCCCTGTCCCGCCATGCGGTCGAGCTCGGCCGACAGGCGCTCGGTGCGCACGGCGAGGCGCGGCAGCTCGCCCACCAGTCGCCCGATCGCGCCCATCCCCTCCGCCGCCCGCTCGATCTGCCCCGCCGGCCCGAGGAAGCGCTCGATCCAGTCGCGCACCACCGGCTCGGCAGCCGACCACATGTCGAAATCCGGGTCGAGCGAGCGCGACACCCCCTCGACGACGACCATGGTCTTCTGGACCATGATCAGCTCCGGCCGGGTCTGCATGTCGAAGAGCTCCGTCACCTCGAAGAGCAGCGACAGCAGCCGCGCCATCGAAATGTCGCGGGCGCGGTGACCATGGATCGGCTCGCCGATCGCGCGGAGCGCCTGGGCGAAGTCGTCGACCGAATGGCCGCCCGGCACGTAGCCCGCCTCGAAATGGACCTCCGCCACGCGCCGGTAGTCGCGGCGGATGAAGCCGAACAGGATCTCGGCGAGGAACCGGCGCTCGGCGTGGCTGAGCCGGCCCATGATGCCGAAGTCGACGGCGACGATGTCCCCCGCCTCATCGACGAACAGGTTCCCCTGGTGCATGTCGGCATGAAAGAAGCCGTCCCGGAGGGCATGGCGGAGAAACGACTGCATGAGCTTCCGCGCCAGCTCCGGCAGGTCGTGGCCGGCCGCACGCAGCCCATCGACGTCGGAGAGCTTGATGCCGTCGATCCATTCGAGCGTCAGCACGTCCCGCGCGGTCCGCTCCCACGCGATCGCCGGCACCCGGAAGCCCGCGTCGCTGGCCGTCGCCTCGGCCATCTCGGAGAGGGCGGCGGCCTCGAGCCGAAGGTCCATCTCGATGGACACCGAGCGGGCGAGGGTGTCGACGACGGCGAGCGGCCGGAGGCGCCGCGACCTGGGATCGAGGCGCTCGACCAGCCGCGCCCCGGCGTAGAAGGTCTCGAGATCGCGGCGGAAGCGCTGGCGGATGCCGGGCCGGAGCACCTTGACCGCGACCGCCCGCGGGCCGTCCTCGCCGGCCATTTCGGCCTTGTGGACTTGCGAGATCGAGGCGGCGGCGACCGGCGGCGAGAAGGCGGTGAACAGGCTGGCGAGAGGCTTGCCGAGGGCCGTCTCGACCGTCGCCCGCGCCTCGTCTTCGGGAAACGGCTCGATTTCGTCGCGGAGCTTGCCCAGCGTCAGCGCCACGTCGGCGCCGACGAGATCCGGCCGCGTCGCGAGGAACTGGCCGAGCTTGACATAGGACGGTCCGAGCCGGTCGACGGCCTTCGACATGCGGTCGGCTGCGTCATGGCTGCGCGAGCGCCGCCGCGCGAGCTTGCGCGCCAACTGCCACGCAACGCGCGGCGCGCCGATGAGCTGGTCGCCGGGAAGCGCGGCAATCACGCCCTCGCGCGCGAGAATCCAGCCGGCATGGGCCAGGCGAAAATAGGCTGCAGGCGTGGTCATCGAGCGGCCGGCCTCACAGCTTCCAGCCCGAATGCAGTGCGGCGATACCGCCCGAATAATTGCGCCAGGTCACCCGGTCGAAGCCGGCTTCGCGGATCATCGCGGCGAAATTCGCCTGGTTGGGGAACTTGCGGATGGACTCGACCAGATAGCGATAGGGCTCGCCATCGCCCGCGACCATTTTGCCGATCTGCGGGATCGCGTTGAACGACCACGCCTCGTAGACCTTGTCGAGGACGGGCATCTCGACGTCGGAGAATTCGAGGCATAGGAAGCGCCCGCCGGGCTTGAGCACGCGAAAGGCCTCCGACAGCGCTCTGTCGATGCGCGGCACGTTGCGGATGCCGAAGGCGATCGTATAGGCGTCGAACGTCGCGTTCTCGAACGGCAGTTCCTCGGCATTTGCCTCGACGAAATTGACATGCGTGTCGAGCTTGCGCTTCACCGCGCGATCCTGCCCCACGGCAAGCATCGAGCCATTGATGTCGAGCACGGTCGCGTGCGCATTGCGGTCGGACGCCTCGACGATGCGGAACGCGATGTCGCCGGTGCCGCCGGCAACGTCGAGCACGCTCCAGCCGGGCCGGCGCGGCGGGTTCAACCACGTCACCATCGCGTTCTTCCACACCCGGTGCAGGCCCGCCGACATCAAATCATTCATGACGTCGTAGCGTTCGGCGACCTTGTGGAACAAGTCGTTGACGAGCGGCTGCTTCTCGCCTTCGCCCACCTGCCGGAAGCCGTAGGAAGTTTCCATCCCGCCTTGGGCGGTGGTGCGTGCGTCCGACATCAATTCACCTGTTTCGTCCTGAAAATCGCGGCGACCATAGCCGATCGACCATCGGGGCGCTATCTTCCCGCCCGCGATGAAGAGCCGCGCCGAACAACGAAGTTAGAAAGTCCGTAATGGTTCTCAAGGCAGAATTGCATTGTCATATCGAGGGCGCGGCCGCGCCCGAATTGGTCGAAGCCCAAGCCCGCAAATACGGCAAGGACGTTTCCCATTTCATCGAGGACGGCTCGTTCGTCTGGCATGATTTCACCAGCTTCCTGAAAGCGTACGATGAGGCCGCCGACCTTTTCCGCTCGGAAGAGGACTACGCCCGCCTCGCCGAGCACTACCTCTCCTCCATCGCCCGCGACGGCGCGATCTATTCGGAGGTCTTCACCTCGCCCGACCACGCCGAGGCGGCGGGCCTCTCGCCCAAGGCCTATACCGATGCGCTCGGCGAAGGCATGGCGCGGGCCAAGGCGAAGACCGGCATCGAGGGCCGGATGATCGTCACCGGTGTGCGCCATGTCGGCGTCGAATCGATCGAGAAGGCCGCGCGCTTCGCCGCCAAGTGCGGCCACCCGCTGGTCACCGGCTTCGGCGTTGCCGGTGACGAGCGCATGGGCACGATGGAGGACTATGTCCGCGCCTTCGAGATCGCCCGCGAAGCCGGCCTCGGCATCACCGTCCATGCCGGCGAGTTCGGCGGGCCGCAAAGCGTGCGCGACGCGCTCGACCACATCCGCCCCTCGCGCATCGGCCACGGCGTGCGCGCCATCGAGGATGCCGACCTCGTCCAGCGCATCGTCGACGAAGGCGTGGTGCTGGAGGTGTGCCCTGCGTCGAACATCGAACTCAAGGTCTACCCGTCCTTCGCCGAGCATCCTTTCTCGAAACTGCGCGCCGCAGGCTGCAAGGTGACGCTCAACTCCGACGATCCGCCTTATTTCTGGACGTCGCTCAAGCGCGAGTACGAAATCGGTCGCGACGAGTTCGGCCTGTCGGACAAGGAATTGACCGCCTTGACCCGCACTGCGATCGAGGCGGCGTTCTGCGACAGGAAGACGAAGACAGCGCTGCTGGCGAAGGTGGATGCCAGGCGCTGATCCGGTCGGGTCATCGCCAAGACGCCCCCATCGCTTCGCAGTCGCTCGGCACCTCCCCCGCTTCGCAGGGGAGGACCCACAGTCGAGAACATCCGCGACCTTGATC
>JAEZEN010000594.1 GCA_023433185.1 Pseudomonadota bacterium
TGTGGCTGACGCTGACGCGCTTCTTCGCCTGGCCGCCCATCGCGGCCGCCGGCGGGCTCGGCGCCTTCATCCTGGTCATTTTCGGCGGCGGGATGCTCGTTCCCGCGGGCATGCTGCCCGGCGGCGCCTACTACATGGTCCCGCTCGTCGTGCTCGGCATGGTGGCGCTGGCCCTCCTGCTCCGGCAGTCGCCGGCGGCGCCCTCCTACCTCGCGGCGACCCTGGTCTTCGCCGCCGCCATCTCGGCCCGCCAGCTCGACGAACCGCTCTGCGGCGTCATCCCCTTCGGCACCCACTTCCTGTGGCACACCTTCGCGGCCCTGCTCGCCTGGATCCTGATCCGCGCCGCGATCCTCCACGCGCCGCCGCGGCCGGAGGGTGACGTCGCGGCCCCGGCGCGCTAAGCCGGAACGGTACAGACAACCATCGAGGGGTAAGGCGACATGGAATACCGGCTGCTCGGCCGCTCGGGACTGAAGGTCTCGACGATGACCATGGGCACGATGACCTTCGGTGCACCGAAGGACGCCTCGTTCGGCTCCGTGAGCCTCGCCGAGGCCAAGCGCCAGATCGCCATCTGCGTCGAGGCCGGGGTCAACATGCTCGACACCGCCGACGTCTATGCCGGCGGCAACTCGGAGACGGTCATCGGCCAGGCGCTCGCCGGCCGGCGCGGCGACATCCTGATCGCCACCAAGGCGCGCTTCCCCACCGGGCCGGGGCCGAACGATCGCGGCAATTCCCGCCACCACCTCATTGCGGCCTGCGAGGCGAGCCTCCGTCGCCTCCGCACCGACTGGATCGACCTCTACCAGCTCCACCAGTGGGACGGCGAGACGCCGGTCGAGGAGACCATGGCCGCGCTCGACCATCTCGTCTCCTCCGGCAAGGTCCGCTATATCGGCTGCTCGAACTTCTCGGCCTGGCACGTGATGAAGGCGCTGGGGGTCTCCGACCGCATGGGGTACCCGCGCTTCGTCGCCCAGCAGATCCACTACACGCTCCAGGCCCGCGAGGCCGAATACGAGCTGGTGCCGCTGTCGCTCGCCGAGGGCCTCGGCATCCTCGTCTGGAGCCCGATCGCCGGCGGCTGGCTCTCCGGCAAGTTCCGGCGGAACGCGAAGGACCCCAAGGTCTCGCGCCATGTCCGCGGCTGGAAGGAGCCGCCGATCCGCGACGAGGCGGCGCTCTACGACATCATCGACGTCCTGGTCGACATCGCCGATGCCCGCGGCGTGTCGGGTGCACAGGTCGCCCTCGCATGGCTGCTCGGGCGCCCGGGGGTGACCTCGGTGATCATCGGCGGGCGCAATCAGGCCCAGTTCCGCGACAGCCTCGCCGCCGCCGACCTCGTCCTCACGGCGGAGGAACGCGAGCGGCTCGACAAGGTCGGCCAGCCGCCCCTCCTCTATCCGTACTGGCACCAGGCGGGAGGCGCGAAGGACCGGCTCTCGGCGGCCGACCGGGCGTTTCTCGCACCCTACCTGTAGCGCGCCGGACCGCCTGCAGCTTGCGCCGGCCGGCCGGGTGCGATACCCACCAGCCGCCGGCGCCGGGCGCCGCGCGAGGCCGGTGGTCGTTCGGGCGGCGTCTGCCGATCCGGCGGACAAACGTGGGCGTGGTTGGGAAAACCGATGGGATCAAGGCGCGCGCTCGTCTCCGGCATCACCGGCCAGGACGGCGCCTATCTGTCCCAGTTCCTGCTCGAGCGCGGCTACGAGGTGCATGGGATCCTCCGCCGGAGCGCCTCCGCCGATGTCGTCGACGCGCGGCTCAAGTGGCTTGGCATCCATGGCCGGGTCGTCGGCCATGACGGCGACCTCATCGACCTGTCGAGCCTCGTCCGGATCGTCGCCGAGGTTAAGCCCGACGAGATCTACAATCTCGCCGCCCAGTCCTTCGTCAAGTCGTCGTGGCAGCAGCCGCTGCTCACCGGCACGGTGACCGGCATCGGCGCCGTCAACATGCTCGAGGCCGCCCGGCTCGTCGCGCCCGGGGCCCGGTTCTACCAGGCCTCGTCCTCGGAGATGTACGGCCTCGTCCAGGAGGCGGTCCAGGACGAGGCCACGCCGTTCTATCCGCGCTCGCCCTACGCCGCGGCCAAGCTCTATGCGCACTGGATGACGGTCAACTACCGCGAGAGCTTCGGCCTGCACGCCTCGAGCGGCATCCTCTTCAACCACGAATCCCCGCTCCGCGGCATCGAGTTCGTGACCCGCAAGATCACCGACGGCGTCGCCCGCATCAAGCTCGGGCTCGCCGACAGCCTCGCCCTCGGCAATCTCGATGCCCGGCGCGACTGGGGCCACGCCCGCGACTATGTCGAGGCGATGTGGCTGATGCTGCAGCAGGACACGCCCGACGACTATGTCATCGCCACCGGGCGGACCACGTCGGTCCGCGACTTCTGCAGGCTCGCCTTCGGCCATGCCGGCCTCGACATGGAGGACCACGTCGTCGTCGACGAGCGCTTCCTCCGGCCGGCCGAGGTCGACGTGCTGACCGGCAGCGCGGCGAAGGCCAGGGCGAAGCTCGGCTGGGAGGCGCGGACCAGCCTCGAGCAACTGGTCGCCGAAATGGTCGACGCCGACATCGCGCGGTATTCGCGCTGACCGGGAATGGCGGGAATCACCGGATGCGTGTCCTCCTGATCGGCGCCAGCGGCTTCATGGGCGGACATCTCCAGGCTGCCATTCGCCGCGCCTTCGGCGACGCCGAGGTCCTCCCCACCGGCCGCCTCGCCACCGCCGGACCCGGCATGGCGGACCTCGACATCGGCGACGCAGCCGCGGTGCGCCGCATCCTCGGCGACTTCCGGCCGACCCACGTCGTCAATCTTGCCGGGATCGCCGCGCCGGCCGCCGCCGGCCGGGATCCCGAGGCGGCATGGCGCCTCCACCTCGACGCGGTGCGGCAGCTCGGCGAGGCCATGCTCGATCTCGCGCCCGACGCCCAGCTGATCAACACCGGCACCGGTCTCGCCTATGGCGCGAGCTTCCGGAGCGGCGCGGCGCTCGACGAGGAGGCCCCGCTCCAGCCGACAGACGACTATGCCGCCTCCAAGGCCGCCGGCGACCTCGCCCTCGGGGTGCTCGCCCGCCGCGGGCTCCGCGCCGTGCTCATGCGCCCCTTCAACCAGGCCGGCCCCGGCCAGTCGGAGGACTTCGTCATCCCGGCCTTCGCCGCCCAGGTGGCGCGCATCGAGGCTGGCGCCGAACCCGTGATCCGCGTCGGCAACCTCGACGCCGAGCGCGACTTCGTCGACGTGCGGGATGTGGCCGAGGCCTATGTCGCGGCCATCGCGCGGGCCGACGGACTGGCGCCCGGCGTCGTCCTGAATCTCGCCTCGGGCACGCCGCGACGGATCCGCGACATCCTCGCCGATATGCTCGCCCTCGCCGCCGTGCCGATCAGGGTGGAGCAGGACCCCGCGCGGCTCCGCGCCAGCGACACGCCGCGCGCCTGGGGCAGCGGGGCGCGGGCGCGTGCCCTTCTCGGCTGGGCCCCTGCCACGCCGTTCGCCACGACCCTCCGCGACGTGCTGGACGATCACCGCCGCAGATGGCTCGCGCCGCCGGGAGAAGGGACGTAGCCGGCCGCCCCGCCCCGTCAGTAGAGCCCGAGGATCGCGCTCCCGGCCCAGACCACGGCGACCAGCAGCAGGAGTCCGAGCCAGACGTTCTCGGTCCGGAAGAAGGCGACGATCGCCAGGACCACCACCGCCACGATGGCGATGATGTCGATGATGGTGAAATAGGCGTTGAGGAAGGTCATGGGCTTTCCCCCGTGAGACGGCCCCGCACGCGCCGGGCCACGCGAATCGTCCGCGATCTTGTCGCAGTGGAGCGGACAGGGGAAGGGAAGCCGGCGGGATCGCCCGCACAGGCCGGTCCCGGAAGCCGGGAAGCGCAAACAGAAAACCCCGCACCGATGCACCGACGCGGGGTCCCCGTGGAACGAAGGCGCTGCCAGTACATCCGTGGTCAGCACCCTGAACACCGGCGGCGCGTTTCAGCAGCCTGTTGCCGGCAGGCATCATGTGGGGTCATGGCGCCCGGACTTCAAGGGTTGCCGCCGCCCGGTCTCGCGACGGGGCGGCGGCTGAACCCCTAGCGGATGATGTGGACCACCTGCCGCGTTCCGGTATCGACGAGCACCGGCACGCCGTTCACATAGACATAGGCGTACTGGTAGTCCGGCACGGCGGCGAGCTGGACGCCTTCGGGAAGCGTCGCACCGACCACGACCTCGCCGTCGAGATAGACCGGCTCGACCGGATTGCCGGTGACGTAGGTGCGGACCTCCGCCGGCGGATCGACGGCGGCACCCGCCGCGGCCCCGAC
>JAEZEN010000014.1 GCA_023433185.1 Pseudomonadota bacterium
CCTTCCTGCAGTTCTCCGACCGCATGGTGGAGCAATACCGGGTCAAGCAGGGGCCGGGCTACATCAAGAAATACGGCGACACCTTCGCCCGGATCGAGACGCAGTTCGGGGTGCCGGCGGAGGTGATCACCTCGTTCTGGGCGCTCGAGACGGACTTCGGCCAGGTGATGGGCGACGACCCGACGCTCGTCTCGCTGGCGACCCTCGGCTACGACTGCCGCCGCCCGGATCTGTTCCGGCCGCAGCTCATCTCCGCCCTCAAGATCCTCGACCGCGGCGACCTGACGATCGACGAGATGCGCGGCCCCTGGGCCGGCGAGATGGGCCAGTTCCAGTTCCTTGCCTCGCACTATCTCGACTACGGTGTCGACTTCGACGGCGACGGCAAGGTCAAGCTCCGCAAGAGCACGCCGGACGCCCTCGCATCCGCGGCCAATCTCCTCGCCCAGCACGGCTGGCGGCGGGGCGAGCCGTGGCTCCAGGAGGTGAAGGTCCCGGACAACTTCCCCTGGGAGATGGCCGACCTTCGCATCCGTCTGCCGCGTTCTGAGTGGGTCGCCGCCGGGCTGAAGGGAGTCGGCAGGGATCTGCCCGGCGACGGGCTCGAGGCGGCGCTGGTTCTGCCCATGGGCCGGAAGGGGCCGGCATTCCTCGCCTATCCCAACTTCTACGTCTTTCTCGACTGGAACTCGTCGCTCGTCTACTCGACCAGCGCCGCCTACTTCGCCACCCGCCTCGATGGTGCCCCGAAGGTCTCCCGCGGACAGCCGATCGACTCCTTGAGCTTCGACGAGATCAAGCGCCTCCAGACGATCCTCGTGAAGCGCGGCTACGATGTCGGAAAGGTCGACGGGATCATCGGCGAGAAGACCCGCGAGGCCGTGCGCAACGTGCAACTCCAGCTGGGGCTTCCGGCGGACTCCTATCCGACCAGGGAACTCCTCGCCAAACTGGGCTGAGACGCGGCCACGACGGTCGGAGGGAGCGGGCGGAGCGTTCGATCGATACAGTTTCCGCCTGCATCCTCACCCGCGCTTAACGCCGGTCGTGCCATGCTTGCCTCGAGGCCTGACCCGTCCCGAGGAGAATGACGATGCCGAAATCGATGCTGAAGACCGGCGGGCTGGTGCTCGCGACCCTGGCGCTGGCCATCCAGGCCCCCGTGTCCGCGCGTGCCTGTACGAGCTTCATGATCAAGGCGAGCGACGGCTCGCCCGTCTACGGACGCACCATGGAGTTCGGGTTCCAGCTCTCGTCCGAGATGATCGTCATTCCACGCCAGTTCGCGCTGACCGCCACCGGGCCGGACGGCAAGGTCGGGGGCGGCATGGCCTGGACGTCGAAATATGCCGCGGTCGGCCTCAACGCCCTGGACATGCCCGTGCTCACCGACGGCATGAACGAGAAGGGCCTCACCGGCGGCATCCTCTATTTCCCCGACTATGCCGGATATGCCGACCCGAAGACGGCGGATCCCGACCGCGCGATGGCGCCCTGGGACTTCCTGACCTGGGCACTCACGAATTTCGAGACGGTCGCGGAGGTCCGGGAAGCCGCCGCCGGCATCGCGATCATCGACGTGGCCGAGCCGACGATGGGCATGGTTCCGCCCTTCCACTACACGCTGCACGACGCGACGGGCGCCTCGCTGGTCGTCGAGCCGGTCGACGGAACGCTGAAGGTCTACGACAACCCGCTCGGCGTGATGACCAATGCGCCGGAGTTCGACTGGCACCTCACGAACCTCAAGAACTACGTGAAGCTGTCGCCGTACAACGCGCCGCCGCTCGCGCTGGGGGGCCAGTCCGTTCCGTCCTTCGGACAGGGCTCGGGGCTCCTCGGCATCCCCGGCGACCCGACCCCGCCGTCGCGGTTCATCCGGGCGCTGGGCTACACGATGTCGGTCACGCCCGTGGCACCGGGCGTCGAGAGCGTGCGGCTCGCCGAGCACATCGCCAACAACTTCGACATACCCGTCGGCTGGATCCGGCCCGACGCCGGCGACAAGTCCCCGCTCGAGTTCACGCAGTGGACCACGGTGGGGGACATCAAGAATCTCAGGTACTACGTGAAGACCTACGAGGATCAGGTGCTTCGCGGGGTCGACCTCATGAGCTTCGACCTCGATGCGAAGGAGATTGCGACGGCACCGCTCGAGCCCAACCTCGACCCGCCCGCGCTCGCGTTTCCGAACAAGTAGGCGACCAACCGTTTTGCCATGGCGCCCGCCCGGTTCGCCCGGGCGGGTCGGCGCGGCGTGTTCATGCTCGCGCGCAAGTGGCCGGCGGAGACCCGAGACTGCCGCAGGATAGTAGTTCTGGGGACGTTCCTTGGATCCATGCAGCGCTAAGGAGAAGACCTCGCATTGTCGCGGATACGGATGATCCGCGGCGGGCAGCGGAACAGGTTCGCCGCCGCACATTGCCGGGAGACTTGGTCGGACCCGTGATGCAAGAGCGGAGGTTCGGCCGTTCGAAAGGCGGCGTTGAAGCTCATGCGCGTCTTGCTTCAGGTCAAAGGACGCGCCTATTCTCGACGAGGTTGACCGCGATGGCAGCGCTCTGATCGATGGCGGGCCCGTCCGGAGGATGACGTGTCTTGCCACCCCAGTCCTCAAGAATTGAATGGCTCTTTCGTCCCCTGCGGGAAGAGATATCGCCCCCGACATTCGAAATCCGGGCGCCCGGCGCATGGACCCGCTTCGAGCGCTTCGAGCCCTCGGCGGACATCTCGGTCTTCCTGACGACGGCCGAAATCGACGAGGCCATGGAGATCGACGCGCGGCGTGCGACCGAGGAGCGCAGGCTGTACAGCTTCGTCGGCCTCGACGGCGAGATGCGCATCGACCTGACCGACGGCGCCTCGGTCTCGGTGACGCCGCGGAATGCACCGATCTATGTGCCGCCGGAAGCGCGCGGGCTGCTCGTGGTCGGGCGGCAGCGCAAGATGCGCAGTGCCGGCTTCTCGATCCGGGTCGACCGCGTCCGCCAGATGCTCGACGGGGCGACGTCGCCGGCCATGACCGATTTCCTGTCGGGAGGCGGAAGTACGAGAGTCGTCGCGGTCACGCCGCCCCGCCGGTTGCGCGAACTCGCCGTCTCGCTCTTCTCGGCCAGGCATCATGGTCCGTTGCAGCTCGTGTTCATCGAGGGCGTGGTGCTCCAGATCCTCGCGGTCCATGCCGCAGCGGCCGGCCTGATCACCGAGGAGGGCCGGGAGCCGCTGTTCCCCGACGACCGCCGGCGCGTCGAACTGGCCCGTGAGCGGCTCGTCGCGGACATGGCCCGGCCGCCGGCCATCGCGACGCTTGCGGCGGAGGCGGGGCTGAGCGTCCGCGCGCTCAATGCGGGGTTCCGCGCGCTCTATGGCGGCTCGGTCTACGAAGTGCTGCGTGACGAGCGCCTCGAACACGCGCGCGTCGCCATCGAGATGGGCGGCCTGTCGATCAAGGAGATCGCCACCCGCGTCGGGTACAACCACGTCAGCAATTTCACGAACGCATTTGCCCGACGCTATGGCAGTCCGCCCCTCCGCTTCCGGCGCAGCCGAATGCCGCTGGCCGGGCGCACCGCACAGGATGGGTGAGTTCGCTTGATTTTATGCGCGATGGACGTCTTTATGCGAGGGCGCGTCGGATTCGGTTCGATGCGACCTCTGCCGCCTCACAAGGATGACCCGTCTCAACGGGCGCGGCGGCGGAGATCCGGGGACAACCCCGTCGGGTGCGCCCGCCCCGGTAAGCGACCCGGGCGGGACGGCCCGCAGTCGCTTCGATCCAGCGGAGAGCGTGGCGTCCTCCAAAGACGGTGTTCCGTGACTCCGCTGAGGTTGCTCCCGCAAGGGCCCCTCAAGGTGCCGGATGCGGCGGGCGACATGCTGCGGCAGACGTGAGGGGGCCGCGGACCGTGGAGACCAGATACCGCCCCGATATCGACGGGTTGCGCGCCGTAGCAGTGTTGGGCGTCCTGCTGTTCCACTTTGGCATTCCCGGATTTCCGGGAGGGTTCGTCGGTGTCGACGTCTTCTTCGTGATCTCCGGTTTCCTGATCACCCGGCTGATCGTCGACGAGGCGTCGGAATCGGGGACCTTCAGCTTCGCCAACTTCTATCTGCGGCGGGCGCGACGCCTGTTGCCCGCGATGCTGACGACGTTTCTCGTCTGCTTCATCGTCGCATTCCTTCTCTTCTCGCCCCCCGAATTCGAGCGCTTCGCCGGGTCGCTTGTCTACGCGCTCTTCAGCCTGTCGAACTTCTATTTCTGGCAAGAAGCCGGCTATTTCGATGCGGCCGCGCTCACCAAGCCTCTGCTGCATACGTGGTCCCTGGCGGTCGAGGAGCAGTTCTACTTCATATGGCCGACGCTTCTCGTCCTTCTGCTGACCTGCCTGCGGCAGCGCTATGCGCTGGCCGCCATCGTCGCACTCGCACTGCTCAGCCTCGCATGTGCGGAGTACCTTCTGTCGGTCGACCCGGCGGCGGCCTTCTATCTGCTCCCCGCACGGGGCGTCGAACTGGCCATCGGCGCGATGATGGTGTGGGTTGTCCGCCTTCACCTGCGGCACGAACTACTGCAAGAAGTGCTGCTCGCCCTCGGTCTCGCGCTGATCCTTGCCGCGGTCCTTCTCTACGATGCGGAGACACCATTCCCGGGGGTGTCGAGCCTCGTGCCGTGCGCCGGGGCGGCGCTTGCCATCTATGCCGGCCGGGCCCGCATCCTGGGTCTCCTCCTGCGCAATCCCGTCTCGGTTTGGGTCGGCCGCGCAAGCTATTCCATATACCTGGTACATTGGCCGCTCCTGGTGTTCTACGGGGCATACACCTTCAGAGAGCCGACCATGCAAGAGAGCATCGTGCTGCTGATCGTGTCGCTGGCGCTTGGCTGGTTGCAGTACCGCTTCATCGAACAGCGTTACCGCTATGCGGATCGGTCGCACTCGCTCTCGCCGCCGGCATTCGGGCTCGCCAGCGCGCTGCTCGTCCTTCTGCTGATGCTCCCGGCATCGACGGTCTGGGCAACCGGCGGGGCGGCGTGGCGCATTCCCGAGGACCGGGTGGTGCGGTCGAACGCGGAGTGGCTCACGCTGCAGCGGACGCGGTACTGCTCGAGTCTCGATCCCGCCGCATCCGCCGCGCTCCTTCCCTGCCAGAACTTCCGAAACTCGGATCAGGACCTGTTCATCTGGGGCGATAGCCACGCCCAGCACCTCGTGGCCGGGGTGAGCCACGCGTTCCCCGATCACAACGTCTACGTCGCTTACAGCTCAGGTTGCGTCACCCAGAACGGCTTCGCCGGCTACATCAGGGAGCATCCGACAGAAGCGGACACGGCGAGCTGCATCAACCACAACAAGGAGGTGCTCGAACTGCTGCGTGGCCACCGTCCTTCGGCCGTGATCGTCACGAGCGCCAAGCGGCATACACCGGAGACCGTCGCACCCGCGATCAACTATGTCCTCGACGAAGTCGCAGCGGCCGGACACCGGGTGATCTACCTCGCAGACTTCATCCGGCCGTCCCGCATGCTGGCCGAATGCGGGATGGTGCCGGGCTACGTCCTCTCCGACCGTGCCCTTGCCGAGCGCTGCACGGGCGTTGAAGAAGTGGCCAGGTCTGAACTGGCCTACAATGACGAGTTATCCACGTTGATTGCGCCCTTCGTGGATATCGCCGACATCCAGTGTCCCAGGAAACGGTGCAGGTACTTCGCCGGAGCCACGCCGCTCTACCGTGACGATCATCACCTGAGCACTGCGGGCTCCATCCGCTTCCTCCGCGCGCTCAAGGAAAAGGGTCGGCTTTCGGCCCTCGACCCGCCCTCGACTTAGCCGGCGGGGCTTGCCAGCGGCCCGCGGTCGCGGCAGGAGGGGGATATGAACCAGCCCCTCGGCAAGTCCATCGGCCATTCGGCCTGTCCCCATGACTGTCCCTCGACCTGCGCCCTCGACGTCGAGGTGATCGACGGCGTCACGATCGGCCGTGTCCACGGTGCGCGGGACAACGACTACACCGCCGGCGTCATCTGCGCCAAGGTCGCCCGCTATGCCGAGCGCGTCGCCCATCCGGATCGCCTGACCCATCCCCTGCGCCGAAGGGGCCCGAAGGGCGATGCCAACTGGCGCGGCGGCGGATGGGAACGCATCGGCTGGGACGACGCGCTCGACATCGTCGCCGAGGCTTTCGTCACGGCCACCGCCCGGTACGGAGCGACGACGGTCTGGCCGTATTTCTACGCCGGCACCATGGGCCTTGTGCAGCGCGACGGCATCAACCGGCTCCGTCATGCCGGCGGCTATTCGGGCCAGTTCGACACGATCTGCATCAATCCCGCCTGGGCCGGCTACGCCGCCGGAACCGGCCGCATCGCCGGGGCCGATCCGCGTGAGATGGCGAAGTCGGACCTCGTCGTGATCTGGGGCACCAACGCGGTCGCCACGCAGGTCAACGTGATGACCCACGCCATCCGGGCGCGAAAGGAGCGCGGCGCACGGATCGCGGTCATCGACGTGTACCGCAACGAGACGATGAAGCAGGCCGACATCGCGCTCTGCCTCAGGCCGGGCACCGACGCGGCGCTGGCCTGCGCCGTCATGCACGTCCTCTTCCGCGACGGCCATGCCGACCGCGACTACCTCGCCCGCTACACCGACGTTCCGGACGAGCTCGAGGCGCACCTCCGGTCCCGGACCCCGGACTGGGCGGCCGCGATCACCGGCCTGCCGGCGGCGGAGATAGAGGCCTTCGCGACCGCGATCGGCACCACGAAGCGCACCTTCTTCCGTCTCGGCTACGGCTTCACCCGCTCGCGGAACGGCGCGGTGTCGATGCATGCCGCCTCCTGCATTCCGGCGGTGACCGGGGCGTGGCAGCACGAGGGCGGCGGCGCTTTCCACTCGAACAGCGGCATCTTCGCCCTCGACAAGCGGATGGTTGAGGGCCTCGACCTGGCCGACCCCACGATCCGCCGCCTCGACCAGTCGCGGTTCAGCGCGGTGTCGACCGGGGAGTCCGAACCGCTGTTCGACGGCCCGCCGGTGACGGCGATGCTGATCCAGAACACCAACCCGATGTCGGTCGCCCCGGAACAGGCCAAGGTACGGCGCGGCTTCGCCCGCGACGACCTGTTCGTCGCCGTGCACGAGCAGGTGATGACCGAGACCGCGGCGATGGCCGACATCGTCCTTCCCGCCACGATGTTCGTCGAGCACGACGACATCTACCGGGGCGGCGGCCATCAGTACATTCTCTTCGGCCCGAAGCTGATCGCGCCGCCGGCCGAATGCCGGACCAACCATCAGGTGATCGCCGGGCTCGCCGAGCGCCTCGGCTTCGACCACCCGGGCTTTGCGATGAGCGAGCGCGAGCACATCGACTGGATGCTGCGGAGTTCGGGGCGCGGCACGCTGGCCGATCTCGAGGCCAGCCGCTGGATCGACTGCCAGCCCGCGTTCAATACCGCGCACTTCCTCGACGGGTTCGCCTATCCGGACGGCCGGTTCCGGTTCCGGCCGGACTGGACGTCGATCGCGGCCCCCAACAACGGGCCGATGGGACCATGGGCGGCGCTGCCGGCGCTGCCCGACTACTGGCCGACGAGCGAGGCGGTGGACGACACGCATCCGTTCCGCCTCGCCACCTCGCCGGCGCGCTCCTTCCTCAACTCGTCCTTCAACGAGACGCCGTCGTCGCGGAAGAAGGAGGGCGGCCGGCCCGAAGTCCTGATCCACCCCGAGGACGCCGCCGAGCGCGGCATCGCGGACGGGGCGCTCGTCCGGATCGGCAACCCGCGCGGCGCAGTGACGCTCCATGCGCGGCATTTCGACGGGCTGCGCCGCGGCGTGCTGGTATCGGAAGGCATCTGGCCGAATGCGGCTTTCGCCGACGGCCAGGGCATCAACACGCTGACCGGCGCCGACCCGGTGGCGCCCTATGGCGGCGCCGCCTTCCATGACAACCGGGTATGGATCGAAGCGGCATAGTCCGGTCTTCGGCTACAGGGACACCAGCATCGCGCCGGCCTCCGGCTGCGGCCGCGTGAACACGCAGCGCTCGTCCTCGATGCGCATGTCGCCGCGCGCGACCAGGGCCAGCGCCCGTGGGTAGAGGGCGTGCTCGGCACCGAGGACGCGCGCCGCCAGCGTTTCCGGCGTGTCGCCGGGTAGCACGGGCACCGCGGCCTGGCCGATGATCGGCCCCGAATCCATCTCGTGCCGCACGAAGTGCACCGTGCAGCCATGCAGTTTCACGCCGGCGGCGAGCGCCCGCTCGTGCGTGTCGAGGCCGGGGAACAGCGGCAGCAGCGAGGGGTGGATGTTGATCATCCGGTCGCGCCAGCGGGCGACGAAGTCGGCCGAGAGCAGCCGCATGTAGCCGGCGAGGCAGACGAACTCGATCCCGTTGGCCTCGAGGATCGTCGTCATCTCCGCCTCGGCCGCGGCGGCACCGGCCGCCTTGTAGCTCACCGCCGCGGTGGCGATGCCGGCGGCGCGGGCGCGGTCGAGGCCGGCGGCGGTGGCGCGGTTGGAGAGAACGAGCGCGATCTCGGCGGGGTAGGCGGGATCGTCCGCGGCCTCGATCAGCGCGCCAAGATTGCTGCCGCGGCCCGAGATGAGAACGGCCACCCGCCGCCGTGCCGACATGCGCGCCTCAGCCGAGGCGGAGGTCGAGGGCGCCGTCGAAGACCACCGGATCGCCGGTGCGCGGTTCGATACGGCCGAGGTGGAACACGGTCTCGCCCTCGGTCGCGAGGATGTCGGCGATCCGATCCGCCGCCTCGCGGGCGGCGACGACGATCATGCCGACCCCGCAGTTGAAGGTGCGGAGCATCTCGGGCTGCTCGACCGGGCCGGCTTCGGCGAGCCAGCGGAAGACGGGCGGCACGGCGATGGCGCCAAGGTCGATCCGGGCGGCAAGGCCCTTGGGCAACACGCGGGGAATGTTGTCGACGAAGCCGCCTCCGGTGATGTGGGCGAGCGCCTTGATCCGTCCCGGATGCTTGAGCGCGGCGAGCAGCGGCTTCACATAGATGCGGGTCGGCGTCAGCAGCGCCCGCCCGAGCGGTCCGTCGCCGAACGGCGCGGGAAAATCGAAGCGCGTCTCGCTGCGCGCCACCACGAGCCGGACGAGGGAGAAGCCGTTCGGATGGACGCCCGACGAGCCGAGGCCGAGGA
>JAEZEN010000023.1 GCA_023433185.1 Pseudomonadota bacterium
AAGCCGCGCACGTTGAGCTCGTAGACCAGCCCGCCGGGCTGCCACAGCGGTGCTTCGAGCGGCAGAACCGGCAGCGGCGCGCGCACCACGCTTTTCGGCATCATCGGCGCGGTGTCGACGCCCTGCCAGCGCGGCGCGGCCAGCGTAGGGTTGTAGCGGTAGGGCCGGTCGATCGCCAGCGCGTAAGGGTCCGTCAGCAGCTTGCGTGGATCGAACCACAGGCCCTTTGCCGGGTCGTGGGGGCCGTCGGCGCGAAAGCCGTAGAGCGCGCCCTCGCCGAGGCCGGGGACGAACAGCGAATGCACGCCATCCTCGCCGCGCACCAGCTCCAGCCGCGCGGCCTCCTCGTCGAAATAGCCGTCATGGGTAAACAGCGACACCCAAACCCGCTCGGCCGCGCCCGACCAGACGGAGAACCGGACGCCGCCTTCCTCGACATGCGCGCCGAGCCGGGGGCCTGCTTGGCTCATGGCCGGGCCCCCCGATTATGGCTGTTGCGCTGTCCGTGCGTCCTTCGAGGCTCGCTTTGCTCGCACCTCAGGATGAGGGAGGCCGGCTCTCGAACCCGTTCCGTTTGTGGGCTCGAACACCGCCGTCCCTCATCCTGAGGTGCGAGCGAAGCGAGCCTCGAAGGACGCAGCACGGTCATGCCGGCGATCCGCAACGCCGGCCGTCAGGTGATGACCGTCGGCGCCGCACGCCCGGTGCGCTCGCCGATCCCGGCAAGCGTGTCGGCGGTGGCGATCAGGTCGGCGAGCGCGGCCTGCGTCTCCATGCCGTGGCGGGCGGGATCCGGCTCGTAGCGCTCGATATAGACGCGCAGCGTCGCCCCGGTGGTCCCGGTACCCGACAGGCGGAAGACGACGCGCGAGCCGCCCTCGAACAGGATGCGCACGCCCTGCCGGCCGCTCACCGAACCGTCGACCGGATCGTGATAGGAAAAATCGTCCGCCGCCGCGATCTCGAGGCCGTTGACCGTCCGGCCCGGCAAGGTCTCGAGCTTCTCGCGCAGCGCCGCCATCAGCGCGTCGGCGATGTCGGTGTCGATGCCTTCGTAATCATGGCGCGAATAGTAGTTGCGCCCGTAGGTCGCCCAATGGCTCTCCACGATCTGCTTCACGCTCTCGCGGCGCGCGGCGAGGATGTTGAGCCACAAGAGCACCGCCCACAGCCCGTCCTTCTCGCGCACATGGTCGGAGCCGGTGCCGGCGCTCTCCTCGCCGCAGATGGTGGCGAGCCCCGCATCGAGCAGGTTGCCGAAGAACTTCCAGCCGGTCGGCGTCTCGTAAAGGCCGATGCCGAGCGTTTTGGCGACGCGGTCTGCGGCGGCACTCGTGGGCATCGAGCGGGCAATGCCCTTCAGCCCCTCCTCATAGCCCGGCGCGAGATGGGCGTTGGCCGCCAGCACCGCCAGCGAATCGGACGGCGTGACGAAGATGCCGCGGCCGATGATGAGGTTGCGGTCGCCGTCGCCGTCCGACGCCGCGCCGAAATCCGGCGCGTCGGCCGACATCATCAGGGCGAACAGGACGCGCGCATGGACGAGGTTGGGGTCCGGATGGTGGCCGCCGAAATCTTCCAGCGGCACCGCGTTGCGCGCCGTGCCGGGCGCGGCCCCCAGCCGCTTCTCCAGTAGCTCGACCGCATAGGGCCCGGTCACCGCGTGCATGGCGTCGAACACCATGCCGAAGCCCGATGCGAACAGGTCGCGGATCGCGTCGAAGTCGAACAGGCTCTCCATCAGCGCGGCATAGTCGGCGACCGGGTCGACCACCTCGACCACCATCTCGCCGGCCTCGACCGTCTGCACCGTGTCGAGGTCGATGTCGCCGATATCGGCGATCGCGTAACGGTCGATCTCCTTGCTGCGGGCGTAGATCGCCTCCGTCACCTTCTCGGGCGCCGGGCCGCCGTTGCCGACATTGTACTTGATGCCGAAATCCTCGTCCGGGCCGCCGGGATTGTGGCTGGCCGACAGGACGATGCCGCCGAAGGCGCGGTTCTTGCGGATCAGGTGCGAGGCCGCGGGCGTGGAGAGGATGCCGCCCTGGCCGACGATGACACGACCGAAGCCGTTGGCGGCAGCCATCTTGATCGCCGTCTGGATGGTCTCGCGGTTGAAGTAGCGGCCGTCGCCGCCGATCACCAGCGTCTCGCCGCGATAGCCCGCCACTGAATCGAAGATCGACTGGATGAAGTTCTCGACATAGTTCTTCTGCCGGAAGTGCGGCACCTTCTTGCGGAGGCCGGACGTGCCGGGCTTCTGGTCGGTGAAGGGTGTCGTCTCGACGATCGAAATCATGCCATCTTCCTCAAGCCGCGAGCGAATGGAACAGCCGCGCATAGACCCTTGCGCTCGCCCGCCACGAAACGTCGGTTTTCATGCCCTGTTTCTGCATCGATGCCCAGACGGAACGATCGGCAAAGACGCGCGCCTGCCGCGCCACCGCCGCCACCAGCGCATCGCCGGAACCCGCCGGAAACAGGAAACCGGTGGCCGTACCCGCGGCGAGCGCGGCATGGTTGGCATCGATCACCGTGTCGGCGAGGCCGCCGGTGCGCGCC
>JAEZEN010000057.1 GCA_023433185.1 Pseudomonadota bacterium
GGGCGGCCCGACCACCACGACGATCTCGCCCTTGGGCGGCGCGTCCGTGTAGGTCGCGGCGAGGGTGGAAAGCGGCGCACGGTGCACGGTCTCGAAGGCCTTGGTCAGTTCGCGGGCCACCGCCGCCGGCCGGTCGCCGAGCACCGCGGCCATGTCGGCGAGCGCCGCGCCTAGCCGGCGCGGGGATTCGTAGAACACGAGCGTGCCCGGAACCGCGGCGAGTTCGGCGAGCCGCTTCCGCCGTCCGGCCTCCTTCGGCGGCAGGAAGCCGGCGAAGAAGAAGGCGTCGGTCGGCAGGCCCGCCGTCACCAGCCCGGCGAGCAGCGCCGAGGCGCCGGGGATCGGGACCACGTCATGGCCCGCCTTCGCGGCCTCGACCACGAGCCGGTAGCCGGGGTCGGAGAGGAGCGGCGTCCCGGCATCGCTGACCAGCGCGACGCTCCTTCCTTCGGCCAGCGCGGCGAGGAGCTTCGGACGCTGCTCGGCGGCATTGTGCTCGTGGTAGGTGACGAGCGGGCGGCTCATGCCATAGCGCTCGAGGAGGACGCGGGTCACGCGGGTGTCCTCGCAGGCGACGATATCGGCGGCGGCGAGGGTGCGGAGGGAACGGATCGTCACGTCGGCGAGGTTGCCGATGGGCGTCGCGACGATGTGCAGGCCAGGCTCTGCCGGGGGTACCGCGAAGGCCTGGCCATCGATCGAGAAGCGGGCGCTGCCGGACTCGTCGGCGCTGTCTGGAGGCATTCGGTCCCGGTCCCGCCACAATTCCCCAAAAAGAAGCCCGCAGCCTTCCGAAGGGCGGCCGCATGGGCTAAGTCCTCCCGCCATTGTTAGCCGGTCTTCCGCGAGCCGGGGAGAATCATTTGGTCCGCCTTGCCGCCGCGTATCGCGCCACCATCGCCCGCACCATCGCCGCCACGGCGATCCTCGTGCTCGCGGCCTGCACCTCGATCGATGTCCCGACCGTCGAGGAAGCCCTGCCGCCGGTCCCGGGGGAGGTGCTCGGCACCGGCACGACCAAGGTCGCCCTCCTCCTGCCGCTGTCGGCGACCGGCAATGCCGCCCAGCTCGCCAAGGACATGCGCAACGCCGCCGATCTCGCGCTCCGCGAGTTCCCCAATTCCAACATCCAGATCCTGATCAAGGACGACCGCGGCACGCCGAACGGCGCCCGCGACGCGACCACGACGGCGATCGCCGAAGGCGCCAAGCTGATCCTCGGGCCGGTCTTCGCCCAGGCCGTCGCCGCCACGGGCGCGATCGCCAAGCCCGCGGGCGTGCCCGTGGTCGCCTTCTCGACCGATTCGAGCAACGCGTCGAAGGGCGTCTATCTGATGAGTTTCCTGCCGCAGAGCGACGTCGACCGGATCGTCACCTATGCGGCGAGCCAGGGCAGGCAGTCGATCGCCGCGCTGCTTCCCGCCAATGCCTACGGCACCGTGGTCGAGGCGACGCTCCAGCGCGTCGCCGCCAGTGCCGGCGTGCGCGTTCAGGTCGTCGAGCGCTACAACCTCGACCGCGCCTCCATGCAGGAGAAGGCGACGGCCATTGCGGCGGTCGTCCAGCAGGGCACCGTCAATGCCGTGTTCATCCCCGATGGCGGTGACGCGACCCCCTTCCTCGCCCAGATACTCGCGGCCAACGGTGTCGCGCCGGGGATGATTCAGTATCTCGGCAGCGGTCAGTGGAACGATCCGCGCGTGCTCGCCGAATCGAACCTCGCCGGCGGCTGGTTTCCGGGCCCCGATCCGACCGGCTTCCAGGCCTTCGCCGCGCGGTTCCGCGGTGCCTACGGCAACGATCCCGTCCGCAACACGTCGCTCGCCTATGACGCGGTCAGCCTCGCCATCGGCCTCAGCAACCGCTTCGGCGAGGAGGGCTTCACCGACAAGGTCCTGACCAGCCCGAGCGGCTTCGTCGGCGTCGACGGGGCGTTCCGTTTCACCGCCACCGGCACCAACCAGCGGGCACTTGCGGTGTTCCGGATGGAGCGGGGCCAGGCGCTGGTCATCTCGCCCCCGCCGACCGCCTTCTCGGCCGCAGGGTTCTGATCGGCGGCGCGGCGGGCGGGCGCGTGCCGCCCGCCGCTTCGTCCAGGTCCGGTCAGTGGGCGGCGCCGTGGCCGCCGACGGCGGTGATGGCGTAGGGCATGCCCTCCACGGCGATCTCTCCGGCATCGGCGAACGATTCGATCTCCACGACGCGCACGGTGCCAGCGTTCGGATCGGTGACGAAGATGTCGTCACCGGCGACCGCGATGCGGGGCCGCGGATCACGCCAGTGGCCGTCCATGCTGTACGGGCCGGTCAGGGTGAGGCTCGCCTCGATGCTCGCGCTGAGGGCATTCACCTTGTGCAACCGGCCGTCCTCGGTGAAGACGTAGACGAGCTGCGGCCGCTCCGGGTCCATGGCGAAGTGGACGCGGCGGGTCGGCAGCTGCACGCGGATGAAGATCTCCGCCGCGGGATCGATCACGACGATGGCATCGGCACCGTAGTTGCCGACGAAGTACTGGAGGCCGGAGGCGCCGAGCAGGGTGGTGCTCTTGCCTTCCGGCAGGTCGGGCGCATAGGCGAGATGCGTGATCTTCGGCGGGTTGGTCCCGTCGGGCCGGACGATCAGGATCCCGGTCGCGCAGGCGAGGGCCATCATGCTGCCGGATGCCGCCTCGCCATGGAGGTCGGGGCAGGCATGGTCGGCACCGACCGGGGTCCCGTCGGCATCGAGCAGGCGGACGCCGACCGGCAGCTTCGACGGGTCCTCCGGATGGGGGATCGAGATGAGGACGTGACTGCCGATCGCGGCGGCGACGCCATGGTGTGGTGCTGCCGTCTCGATCACGCGCGGCGCGCCCCCGGCGGCGCCGTAGATCCGCGCGACACCTTCGCCGTCGTAGAAGACGGCGATCCTGCCGTCATGGACGACGAAATGGACGGGACGGCCGCCCTCCATGGTGGTGTCGAGCAGTCGCGGATCTTCAAGCCTGAGGTCGGCGTGATCGCCGTGGTCTTCGATCACGATGCCGCTGTCGATCGCGTGGATGATGTCCGCGTCGCTCTGGATGGCATAGACCACGGTTCCCGACGGTCCCTTCGCGAGGCTGGCCGGGCCGGCGATGTCGAAGGAAGCGGTCACGCCGCCGTCCGTCTCGAGGACACGGACGACAGGCGCCGAATGGTCGGCCACGAAGAGCCGCCAGGCCTCGCCCTCGTCGGCAGCCGCCGCCGTGCCGGAAACGGCACCCAGGAGGGTCGCAAGGCTCAGCCAGCGCATGGAATTCGTATCGACAATCACAAGTCGGTCTCCTTCGGGCTTGGAACGTCTCTGACAATGCCGTTGCAGCGGCATTGGCTCTCCGCTATAAGCGTGATGTTATAACATCACATAAGGCGTGTCCAACAATGAATGAACGCCTCCCGGTCACCGTCCTCTCGGGCTTCCTGGGCGCCGGCAAGACGACGCTGCTCAACCACATCCTCAACAATCGGCAGGGCCGGCGGGTCGCCGTGATCGTCAACGACATGAGCGAGGTCAATATCGACGCCGACCTCGTGCGGAACGGATCCGAACTGTCGCGCACCGATGAGAAGCTCGTGGAGATGACGAACGGCTGCATCTGCTGCACGCTCCGCGACGACCTGCTCGTCGAGGTCCGGCGGCTGGCCCGCGAGGGCCGCTTCGACTACCTGGTGATCGAGGGCACGGGCGTGGCCGAGCCGCTGCCCATCGCCGCGACGTTCGACTTCCGTGACGAGCGGGGCGTCTCGCTGTCCGACGTGGCGCGGCTCGACACCATGGTCACCGTCGTCGATGCCGCGAACCTCCTCCGCGACTATGCGAGCCAGGATTTCCTCCGCGACCGCGGGGAGACGGCGGGCGAGGGGGACGACCGGACCCTCGTCGACCTGCTGGTCGACCAGATCGAGTTCGCCGACGTCGTCGTCGTCAACAAGGTGTCGGAGATCGCCGCCGAACAGCGCGCTTTGGTCCGCCAGGTCGTGGTCGCCCTCAACCCCGAGGCGCGGATCGTCGAGACCGATTTCGCACGGGTCGCCCTCGGCGAGGTGCTCGACACCGGCCGCTTCGACTACGAAAAGGCGCATGAGCACCCCCTATGGTACAAGGAGCTCAACGGTTTCCGCGAGCATGTGCCGGAGACCGAGGAATACGGGATATCGAGCTTCGTCTACCGTGCCCGGCGCCCCTTTCACCCGGAGAAGTTCAAGGCCTTCGTCGGTCGCACATGGCCCGGCCTCATCCGTGCCAAGGGGCTGTTCTGGCTGGCGACGCGCCCCGAGTGGGTCGCCGACATGAGCCTTGCGGGGGCGATCTGCCGGACCGAGCCGATGGGATTCTGGTGGGCGACGGTGCCGAAATCCCGCTGGCCCGACCATCCGGAATGGCGCTCCATGCTCGATCGCAACTGGGCGCCGGGTTGGGGCGACCGGCGGCAGGAACTGGTGTTCATCGGTACCGGCATGGACGAGGCGGCGATCCGTTCCGCGCTCGACGACTGCCTCGTCGGCGTCCCCGATCCGGCCCGCTTCGACGCCTCCAGATATCGCCGCCTGCCCGACCCGTTCCCCGCCTGGAAGCGCTCGAATGCCGCCTGAGGGCGTCCGTCCGCCGGTGCCGGTCACCCTCCTCACCGGCTTCCTCGGCTCGGGGAAGACGACCCTTCTCAACGCCGTCCTCGCCGACCCGGCGATGCGCGGCACGGCGGTCGTGGTCAACGAGTTCGGGACGATCGCGATCGACCACGACCTGATCCATGCCGGCCGGGAGGATTATGTCGTCACCTCGACCGGCTGCATCTGCTGCACTGCCGGCAGCGACATCCGGACCTCGCTTTTCGAGATCGCCGACGCTGCCGATCGCGGACGCTTTCCGCCGTTCACCCGCGTCGTCGTCGAGACGACGGGCCTCGCCGATCCCGCGCCGATCATCAACAGCCTGACGCCCGGCGGCATGCCCGCGAGCGGCCTGCGGGACCATGTCGTGGCGCGCCGCTTCCGCCTCGCCGGCGTCGTCACGACTTTCGACGCCGCCACCGGCAATCGGGCGCTCGACCGTCACATCGAGTGCTGGAAGCAGCTCGCCTTCGCCGACCACATCATCCTTACCAAGACCGATATGGCCGCCGGCCCCGAAGCCGATCTCGCGGCGCTCCCGGCGCGGCTTCGGGCGGTCAACCCCTCGGCCCGGATCAGCGACCGCCGTGATCTCCGCGACCTCGGGTGCCTGCTCGGCGACGGGTCCTATTCGTCCGGCGGCAAGGCGGAGGACGTGCCCGGCTGGCTGGCGCTCGAACGGGCGGCCGGGGCGCACGCCCACGCCCATCCCGACCCGAACCGCCATGGCGACCGTATCCGGGCCTTCCATTTCGTCGAGGCCGAGCCGCTCGACCCCGGACTGTTCGACGCCTTTCTCGACCTCATGATGCTCCAGGCCGGCGTCCTGCGCCTCAAGGGCATCGTCGCGCTGTCGGACGATCCCTCCCGCCCGGTGGTGGTGCACGGTGTCCAGCATGTGCTCCACGAGCGCACCAGGCCCGAGGGCTGGCCCGGCGGGGACCGCCGCAGCCGCCTCGTGGTGATCGGTAACGGCATCTCGGAGGAGGCGACGCGCCGGCTTCTGGCGGCCGCGGTCGAGCGGCCCGCCGCCCGTCGCCGCCTGGGCTTCTTCGCATGAGGCGGCTCGTCTACCGCGCGGCGCCGCCGGCGACCGATGTCGTCGCCGCCATCGCACGCATCAAGGCCTGGATGCGGACGGCGCTGGCGCTCGGTCCCGACGTCGCGCTGTCCGTCACCGAGATGGCCTGCGGCGAGCCGGGTTGCCCGCCGCGGGAAACGGTGGTCCTCGTGATGCCGGCGGGAGCGCGGGCCATGAAATACTCCGTCCACAAGGCCCTTGCCGAAGTCGTCGAGGACGACATACGGGCTTGCGCCAGCGTGCCGCCGCAGATCCTATGACGCCGGCAGCCTTCGCGGGACGTCCCGCGG
>JAEZEN010000175.1 GCA_023433185.1 Pseudomonadota bacterium
CGGGGCCCGGCCCGGCGCCGGGCTGGTCCGCCCGGCGCCCCCCGCCTGACGGCTTCAGCGCTGCGTCAGGATCAGCTTCACCGCGAAGCCGCCCAGCACCCCGGCGAACAGATAGTCGATGATCCGCGCCGCGCGGCCGGAACGGCCGAGTTGGCGGGCGATCCAGTCGGCGGAGAGGATCATCGCCGAGCAGAGCGGCACATTGACGAGCATGAAGACCGCGCCGAGGAAGATCAGCTTCTGCGCGGCGGCCGGGTCGGCGGGCGAGACGAATTGCGGCAGGAAGGTCACGAAGAACACGATGATCTTGGGGTTGAGCAGGTTGACCATCAGCCCCTTGAGGAACACCCTGCCGAGGGCCTCAGGCGGCGGCCGCCGGTCGAGCGAGAGGGCCGAGCCGCGGCGGAGGGCATCGCAGGCGAGCCAGGCGAGGTAGGCCGCGCCCGCCACCTTGAGGATGCCGAAGGCGGTCTCCGAGGCGGCGAGCAGGGCGGAGAGGCCGGCAGCGACAAGCATCGTGTGGATGACGAGGCCGGTGCTCGCGCCGAGGAACGCGGCGAAGCCGGCGGTCCGGGACTGCGCGATGGTTCGCGAGAGGAAGAAGGTCATGTCCGGCCCCGGCGTCAGGCCGAGCACGAGGGCGGCCAGCGCATAGGCTGCAAGGACGGGGGTATCGGGGACGAAATCGGCGAACATGCGACCGGCAAGGGCCCTGGGCGACGCGCGGGCGGCGTCGGCCGAGCCTACCGGCTTCGCCGGCAAGCCGCTAGAGTGACGGCAATGACCGCCGTGCCGTCCACCGCTCCCCGCCGATTGCCGCCATGGGCCTGAGCCTCCACCGCTTCGTCCGGGAGAACCCGATCGGCGTCGCCCTCCTCTGCGTCGTGGGGCTGAGCGCGTTCTTCCTCGCCTTCCCGGGGGTCGACCTGTGGTTCAGCGACCTGTTCTATCGTAGCCGTGGTGGCTTCTGGCTGCGCCGCAACGACTTGCTCGGCCTGCTTCGGACCAGCCATGACGTGCTTCTCGTGGTCTTCGTCATCGCGCTCGTCGCCTCGCCCGTGATCAAGATCGCCCGCCCCGGGCGGCCCAGCCCGATCGCGCCGAACGTCGTCGTCTTCCTGCTCTCGACGCTGATCTTGGCGCCGCTGGTCCTCGTCAACGCCGTCCTCAAGAACAACTGGGGCCGGCCGCGCCCGATCCAGGTCGATGCCTTCGGCGGCGACGCGCCCTATGTCGAGGTCTGGCGGATCAGCCAGTGGTGCGATACCAACTGCTCCTTCGTCGGCGGGGAAGCCTCGTCCGCAACCTGGTTCATCGCCGTCGCCCTGGTCCTGCCGCCGCGCTGCAGGACGGCTGGAGTGGTGGTCGCAGCCCTCTATGCCGGGCTCCTCTCCCTCAACCGCATCGCCTTCGGCGGCCACTTCCTGTCGGACGTGATGATCTCGGTCGCCCTCACGCTGCTCGTCATCGCGGTCGCCTACCGCGTCGTCATCCTGCGGCCGCCGCGCTGGCTCGCGAATGCCACGCTGGAGCACGGCCTCACCCGCCTCGGGGAAGCCTTGCTTGGCGCGAAAGCGGCCGGCGCGGGGGCGCGCCGGGATTCAATTGATTAAATTGCTTCCTTTTTGCGTGGCGGGCGTTATCTTTGGTCCGTCGGCCAGTTTCGGCGGGAGAGGCCCCCGCCAGAGAAAGGCAGCCGGTGACGGCCGCTTTTCCTCGCGAAGACAGCGAATCCCTGCGGAGTGCTCAGGTCCGCCGCATCTCCTGGGTCCGTAGGGTCGGCCGGCCTTGGAACGGAGTGAGTGGCCTCCTCGTACAAACCCGTTCCGGGCCGGCCACTATTTCCTCCGCGCGTCGTCCCGCGCCTCCAGCCCGTGCTCCGGGAAAGAAAATGGCACCACCCGGGTGATGCCATCCGATCGTCGTAGCGAGGCGGGAAGCCTATTTGATCTTGGTTTCCTTGAACTCGACGTGCTTGCGCACGACCGGATCGTACTTCTTCATCGACAGCTTGTCGGTCTTGGTGCGCGAGTTCTTCTTGGTGACATAGAAGAAGCCCGTGTCGGCGGTGCTGATGAGCTTGATCTTGACGGTGGCGGCCTTGGCCATCTCGGAAATCCTCGGGGAAAGCGGGGTCTTGGCCGGCACATTAGGAACGGCGGCCTCAAAGTCAAGCTGATCCGCCGCCTGCCTGCCACCCGCCGGCTGGCGGATGACGGGCGCGCCCGCCGGTGTTAGGCACTCCCCACGGAAGCATCAGGGTACGGGAGGACGACGCATGGCCAGGACGATCGTGATCACGGGCGCGAGCGGCGGCATCGGCGCGGCGAGCGCGCGGATGGTTGCCCAGCGCGGCTGGAACGTCGCCTTCAACTACGCGAGCAATGCCGAAGGCGCCGCCGAGACCGTCCGGGCGGTCGAAGCGCTCGGCGCGAAATGCGTGATGCTGCAGGGCGACGTGTCGAGCGAGGCCGACGTCGTCGCGCTGTTCGACGCTGCCGAGGGTGCCTTCGGGCGCATAGATGGCGTCGTCAACAATGCCGGGACGCTCGGTCCGCCGCTTCCGATTCGCGACATCGAGATCGAGCGCCTGCGCCGGGTGATCGAGGTGAACGTCCTCGGCGCCATCCTCGTGGCGCGCGAGGGCGTGCGCCGGATGGCAACGAGCCGGGGCGGGGCCGGCGGCTCGATCGTCAACATCTCCTCGGCCGCGGCGCGTCTCGGCGCCGCCAACGAGCGTGTCGACTACGCCGCGACCAAGGGCGCTCTCGAGGCGTTCACCAACGGCCTCGCGCGGGAGGCCGGCGCCGACGGCGTGCGCGTCAACGCCATCCGCCCGGGACTGATCGAGACCGAGATCCATGCCCGTGGCGGTCAGCCGGACCGTGCCGCGACGCTTGGCGCGGCGACGCCGCTCGGCCGCGCCGGGACTGCGGAGGAAGTCGGCGAGGCGATCCTCTGGCTCCTCTCCGACCAGTCCTCCTACGTGACCGGCGCGATCATCGACGTGACCGGCGGCCGTTGACCGTCTTTGGCGCTTGCGTGCGATGCCCGACCGGTGTTGTCCTCACGGCGGAGGGCTGCGGTGGCGATGGTGAGGGGTAGGATGAACCGTATCGGGTGTCTCGCCGTCGCGGCGGCGATGGCGCTGGGCGTCGCCGATGCGGCCACGGCGGCGTCGCTCGTGTACTGCGCCGAAGGCAGTCCGTCGGGATTCGACCCCGCGCTCCACACCGACCCGGCGACGCTCGATGCTTCAGCCCAGGCCATCTACAACCGCCTTGTCCAGTTCGAGCCGGGGACGGCAAACATCGTTCCCGCCCTCGCCGAGCGCTGGGAGATCTCCAGCGACGGGCTCGAATACACCTTCCATCTGCGCCCCGACGTCCGCTTCCACGCGACCGGCGACTATGCGCCCACGCGGGCGTTGAACGCCGACGACGTGGTGTTCACCTTCGAGCGCCAGTGGCGCGAGGACAACCCCTGGTACGACTACGCGGAGAACGGCTGGCCGTGGTTCGCCGGGCTGGCGCTGCCCTACATGGTCCGCGACATCCGCAGGGTAGACGACCTCACGGTCACGTTCGTCCTGCAACGTCCCTATGCGCCGTTCCTCGCCGACCTCGCGATGGACTTCGCGTCCATCCTCTCCAGGGAGTATGCCGACCGTCTGCTGGCCGCAGGCGAGCGCGAGGCGCTCGATCGCGTGCCGGTCGGTACAGGCCCCTTCCGTCTGGTCGAACACGCCTCCGGGGGGCTGATCCGCTTCGAGGCGAATGCCGACTACTGGCGTGGCCGGCCACCGCTCGACAGCCTCGTCTTCGACGTGACGCCCGACCCGGGTGTCCGGTTCGAGAAGCTCAAGACGGGCGACTGCCACCTGATCTCCGCGCCCAACCGGGCGGACATCGCGGCGATCCGCGGAACGGACGGGCTTGCGGTCCTGGAGGGGCCGGGGCTCGCGCTCGCCTATCTCGCCTTCAACACCACGGAGCCGCCGTTCGATCGAGCCCGCGCCCGGCGTGCGGTTGCCGCCGCGATCGACCGGGAGGCTCTCGTCGCCGAGATTTTCGAGGGCGCCGCCACGGCGACGACGGGCGCTCTCTCCCCGCTCATGCCCGGTGGCAGCGCCGTCCGGACGCCGCCGTTCGCCGCCTCTGCCGCGGCGCAGGCCGTGGCGGCGGCCGAGGC
>JAEZEN010000243.1 GCA_023433185.1 Pseudomonadota bacterium
GGGCAGCAGCGGGCGGAGGGGCCGCCGGCTTCGGCGGCCGCGCGGGCGCCCCAGCAGCGGGTTTCGGGGCCGGGGCGCCGCCCGCCTCGACGATCTCAGCCAGTTTCGCGCCGATCACCACATCCTCGCCTTCGGCGGCGACGATCTGCCCGAGCACCCCGTCGACCGCGGATTCGACCTCCATCGCGGCCTTGTCGGTCTCGAGCTCGACCAGCGGGTCGCCGGCCCTGATCGCGTCGCCGGGCTGCTTGAGCCAGCGCAGGACCTTGGCGCTTTCCATGGTGGCGCTGAGCTTGGGGACGAGGAAATCCATGGCCAGGCGTCCGGTCAGAGCAGCGACTTGACCGTCGCGGCGATGCGCTCCGGCGAAGGGATCACGGAATCTTCGAGCGGCGGGCTGTACGGCACCGGGTAGTCCGGCAGCGTGACCCGCGCCGGCGGCGCATCGAGATAGTCGAAGGCCTCGACGGTGACCTGCGCGGCGACCTCGGCAGTCCACCCGCCGACCTGCGCCTGTTCCTCGACGCCGACGAGGATGTTGGTTTTCTTCACGCTCTCGACGATCGGGCCGACGATCATCGGGCGGAGCGAGCGGATGTCGAAGACCTCGGCCTCGATGCCGTCCTTCGCCAGCAGCTCCGCCGCCTCGAGCGAGCGGCCGACCATGGCGAGGCTCGCCACGATCGTCGCGTCGCGGCCCTCGCGGAGCAGCGCCGGGCCGGTGAGCGGCGGCACCGGGCCGCCGATGTCGACCGGGCCCTTGGCCGAGAGGAGCGCCTTGTGCTCGAAGACCACGACCGGGTTGTCGTCGCGGATGGCGGCGCGCAGCATGCCGTAGGCCTCGTTCGGCGAGGACGGGCAGACGATGGTGAGGCCGGGCACGGAGAGCAGCCAGGACTCACCGGTCTGCGAGTGCTGGGCGCCGAAGCGGAGCCCCGCGCCGCCGATGGCACGGATGACCAGCGGTGCCTTGACCTTGCCGCCCGACATGAAGCGGTGCTTGGCGATCGAGTTGACGATCTGGTCGAAACAGACGCCGAGGAAGTCGGCGAACATGATCTCGGCGATCGGCCGGTAGCCGGTGATGGCAAGGCCGAGCGCGGCACCGACGAAGCCGGTCTCGGCGATGGGGGTGTCGCGCACCCGCAGCGCGCCGAATTCCTCGTAGAGTCCCTGGCAGGTCTTGAACGGGCCGCCGGAGGGGCCGATGTCCTCGCCCATGATGAGGATCTTGTCGTCGCGCCGCATCTCCTCCTGGAGGGCGGCAAGGATCGCTTCGCGGTAGGTGATCTCTTGCATCGCGGGCCTCAGGCGAAGGTCAGGGTGTGGTAGTCGATGCCGTCGGTGTCCGGCCAGGGCGCCGCGGCGGCGCGTTCGGAGGCGGCGCGCTGGCGGGCACGCTCCGCGACGATGATCTCCTCCGCCCTGGCCCGCGTCAGGAGCTTCCGCTTGATCAGCGCCGCCTCGTAGAGCCTGAGCGGATCGCGGGCGAGCCAGGCTTCGACCTCCTTGGGGTCGCGGTACTTCGCCGGGTCGGTGCGCGAGTGGCCGCGGTGGCGGTAGGTCATGCACTCGATGAAGGTCGGCCCGCCGCCGGAGCGGGCACGGGCGGCAGCCTCGGCGGTGGCGGCGTAGACCGCCTCGACATCGTTGCCGTCGACCTGCACGTTCGCCATCGCATAACCTTCGGCCCGCCGGATCAGGTCCTCGTAGGGCGTCGTGTGGTTGATGCGGGTGAACTCGCCGTAGAGGTTGTTCTCGCAGATGAACAGCACCGGCAGCTTCCACACCTGGGCGATGTTCATCGCCTCGTGGAAGGCGCCGATATTGGTGGCGCCGTCGCCGAAGAAGGTCGCCGAGATCTGCCCGCGGCCGTTCATCTGGGCGGTGACGCCGGCCCCGACCGAGACCGGAAGGCCGCCGCCGACGATGCCGAAGGCCCCGATCAGGCCCTTGTCGATGTCGGTGAGGTGCATCGAGCCACCGACCCCGCCGCACACCCCGGTGGTGCGGCCGAACAGCTCGGCGAAGGCGCCCTCCTCGTCCATGCCGCGGGCGAGGCAGTGGCCGTGGCCGCGATAGGTGTAGCCGATGTAGTCATCGTCGCGGAACACCTGGCCGGTGCCGGCCGAGACCGCTTCCTGACCGTGGCAGAGATGGGTGGTGCCGTGGACGAGGCCCTCGAGGAAGCTGCGCTGCACCTCCTCCTCGAACTCGCGGATGCGGACCATCATCCGGAACAGCGCGAGACGATCCTCGACGGAGAGCGGCCGGACCCCGGGGGCGGCGGCCTTTGCGGCCTTGGCTGTCTTCGCCTTCATGCGCGTTTCCATCAATGGTCGTCGGGCGGTGCCCGGGAAGTGAAGGGACTACGAAACGCGGTGCTTCGCGATCACCTTCTCGTCGAGTTCGAGCGCGAAGCCGGCCCCCTCGGGCAGCTTGTACTGGCCGTCGACGAAGGGCGAGCGGTTGGCGACGAGCGCGTAGAACATCGGATCGCGGTCGGGGTGGAAGGTCTCGAGATAGGTCGCGTGCGCGATCGAGGCGAGGAGGTGGGCGGAGATCTGCGGCTCCTCGTGATGGCCCATCTCGACACCGAAGGACATCGCGGTGCCCGCCACGCGGCGCCACTCGGTCGGCCCCGCCCCCCAGCTCGCGTCGAAATTGCACACGTCGATCGCCCCTGCCATCATCAGGTCGCGGCAGCCGGCGCGGCCGATCTCGCTCTGCCCCGCACACACCGGAATGCCGGTCATGTTGCGGACCCCGGCCATGTCGATGCGGTCGTTGAACCAGCGCACGGGCTCCTCGAACCAGCGGATGTTCTGGTCCTCGACGCGGCGCGCGAAATCCACCGCCTGGCGGAGCGAATAGCCCTGGTTGGCATCGATGGTGAGGACGAAATCGTCGCCGACGGCGGAGCGCGCGGCCCGGACGCGGGCCGAATCCTCCTCGGGCGTGCGGCCGCCGACCTTGAACTTGCAGCCGGCGAAGCCCGCGGCGCGGATCTGCTCCATTTCGCGCCCGAAATCGGCGAGGGTCTTGCCCTCCTCGTAGTAGCCGGCGATGCAGACGATAGGCAGCGAGTCGGTGTAGCCGCCCCAGAGCTTGTAGAGCGGCACGTCGAGCGCCCGGCCGACGGCGTCCCAGACGGCACTGTCGATGCAGGCCATGGCGCAGGTGCCAAGCTTGCGGTCGCGGAGGATGTTGTAGGTCGCCGGCAGCATCGCCTTCCACACCCCCTCGGTGTTGAAGGCATCCATGCCGATCACCCGCGGCGCGATCTCCTCGTTGATGATCTTGATGACCTCGGCCTGGGTCTCGAACTCGTCGCCATTATAGACCTCGCCGACGATGCCCTCGGACGTGTAGAGCCGGGTGACGATCGTGCAGCGATGGGTCATGAAGTAGTTGCTGCCGCGATAGGTGCGGGGCAGCGGCATCAGGAGGGGGATGCACTCGATCTTCTCGATCTTGAGGCCGCGATGCCCGATCGTGGCTGCAGGTACCGTCACGCAAGTCCCCCTTCGGCACGCCAATAATATCGTTTCAAACTAGACTGCGCCCGCCTCCAGCGTCAAGGGCCGAGCCGGCCATCCGCGGGAGCCCGCGGTGCAGGGTGCGCCCTCCGTCGGGGAGTCTCGGCGGGTTCGTTGGCGCGCATCGTTACGCGCCCGCAGAAACGCTGGGTTCTGGCATCGGCTTGAGCTATTGTGATCGGCGACGGAAGTGACGGGGCGCGCCTGCGAAGTACATGAGCACACCCATCGAGAAGACCGACAAGGCTCTCACCATTCGCGAGGTGGCGGAGGCTGCCGGCGTCTCGGTCGGAACCGTTTCACGTGTTCTCAACGCCCCGACGACGGTGCGCCCGGCGACCCTGGAAAAGGTCCGGGCGGTGATCGACCGCATGGGCTTCCAGCCCGACCCGCGTGCCCAGAACATGCGGCGGCGCACGACGATGACCATCGGGTTCATCATCAACGACATCACCAACCCGATGCACTCAAACGTCTTCAAGGCGGCCGAGGCCGAATTGCGGCCGCACGGCTTCACGCTCCATCTGGTCAATACCGGCGGCGAACCCCAGCGCGAGGCGGCGGCGATCGACCTGCTCCAGCGTGGCCGCGTCGACGGGCTGATGATGACGATCAACTCCGAGCAGGACCCTGCCTGCCAGACCCGGCTCGCCACGCTGCGCGTCCCCGGCGTGCTCCTCGACCGCGAGATGCCGGTGATCATCGACGCGGTCATGACCGACCACGCCTCCGGCATGCGCCAGGCGGTCGATTATCTGATCGGCCTTGGCCACCGCCGCATCGCCCTGATCACGGCGGGCACCGACATCTGGCCGGGGCGGGAACGCAAGCGGGGCTTTGTCGACGCCTTCGCGCGCCGCGGCCTCCCCTGCCCGGAAGACCTGATCCGCGCGCGGCACCTGTCCGCTGCCTATGGCCAGCGCGAGACCAGCATGCTCCTCAGAAGCGCCGACCCGCCGACGGCGATCATCGCCGGCGGCAACCAGATCCTCGTCGGAGTCCTCCGCGCCGTCCAGCAGCAGGGCGTGGTCATTCCGCGGGACCTGTCGCTGATCACCTGCGACCGCACCGACCTCGCCACCACCTATCCGGGACCGCTGACCCTGATCGACCGCGACATGGAGGCGATCGGCCGGACCGCGGCGGAACTGCTGCTCGAGCGCATCACCGGAAAGTCGGTCGACCCGCCGCGCCGGATCACCTTCCCGACCACGCTGATCCTCGGCCATTCCTGCGCGCCGCCCCAGGTGCCTTGAGGCGCCGCGTCGAGCGCACGACAGGGCGCGCCAGGGGAACAACGGCGCGCGCCGGGCCGTTCTTCGGGGACGACCCATCCCGCCCGAAGGAGAGCGCTCATGTCGAGCCCGGCGAAACTCGAGAAGAAGTTCTGGCAGAGCATCAAGGCCGACCGGACGATGATGCTCGGCCTGGTCGACGCCGATGAGGCCCACACCCGGCCGATGACCGCGCTTCTCGATGGCGAAGTCGGGCCGATCTGGTTCTTCACCGCCCGCGACACCTCGATCGTGGAGGCCCTGGCGGAAGGCGGCCGGGCGATCGCCACCTTCGCCGCGAAGGACCACAGCCTCTTCGCCGCGGTCCATGGCGACCTCCGCATCGACAACGACCGCGCGGTCATCGACCGGCTGTGGAATCCCTTCGTGGCCGCCTGGTACGAGGACGGCAAGGACGACCCCAAGCTCGTCCTCCTCCGCTTCGACGCCGCCGAGGCGCAGATCTGGGAAAACGCCTCGAGCCTGATCGCCGGCATCAAGATGCTGTTCGGCCGCGATCCCAAGCGGGACTACCAGGACAAGGTTGCCGACGTCGACCTCAGCGACGGCGTCCCGGGCTGACCCCTGTCCGGCGTTACCCGCCGGCGACGATGCCGTGATCGTGGAGGCGCCCGATCTCGTGGTCCGGCAGTCCCAGGGACGCGAGAATCTCGTCGGTGTGCTGGCCGAGGGCGGGTGCGGGTAGCGGCGGCAGGTGGCTCCCATCGCCGATGTCGAGCGGCGAGGCCGGCGTCCGGTAGGCGCTGCCGCCCGGGTGCATCACGGTCGCGAAGAGGCCGGGCGCAATGACGCGCGGGTCGGCGGTCGCGGCGGCGCGGAACGACCGGTAAGGCCCGTGGGACACGCCGGATCCGGTGAAGGCGGCGTCGACCTCGGCGAGGGTCCGCGCCGCGAACCACGGCGCCAGCACCGCGGCAATCTCCTCGCGCGCGGCAAAGCGGCCACCCTCGCTGTGGAGGTCGATCCCGGTGCGGGCCGCAACCGCCGTCATCGCGGCTTCCGAGCCGGTCGCCCCCTTGAGCGCGCGCCATTGCTTCGGCGTCAGCGCAACGACCATCACGCGCTCGCCATCCCGCGTCGCGAAGTCTCGGCCGAAGGCGCCGTAGAGGTCGTTGCCGGGCTTGCCGCCGTCGTCAAGGCCGAGTTCGCCCTGGGCCAGGCGGCCGAGCGCAGCGGTGATCGCGAAGGCGACGTCGGAGAGCGCGAGACGGACGAGGGCGCCCTCGCCGGTCCTGACGCGCCGGCGCTCCGCCGCGAGCAGGCCGACCGCGGCATGGAGCCCGGCCGCGATGTCCCAGGCCGGGAGGACGCTGTTGACCGGCCCGGTGCCCGGCGGGCCGGTGATCGCCGGAAAGCCGGTTGCCGGGTGGACGGTGTAGTCGATCGCGCTGGAGCCGTCCCGATTGCCGGTGAGCGAGACCATGATCAGATCGTCGCGCTGCGTTCGAAGGGTGTCGTAGCTGAGCCAGCCGGCGGCAGGGAGGTTGGTCAGGAAGATGCCGGCGTCGGGCCCGGGCCGGGCGATCAGCCGGGTGACGATCTCGCGTCCCTCCGGAGACTTGAGATCGACGGCGAGCGAGCGCTTGCCCTTGTTGAGGCCCTGCCAGAACAGACTGTTGCCGGCGCCGTCGAGCGGCCAGCGGCGCGCGTCGAGCCCGCCGCCGATCGGATCGAAGCGGATGACGTCCGCCCCGAGCTGGGCGAGCGTCATGCCGGTGAGCGGCACCGCGACGAAGGCCGAGCCCTCGACGACGCTGAGACCGGCGAGAATGCCGTCAGCCATCGCTGGCGCGGGCCAGCGCCCGGCTGCGCTGCCACTTGACCAGCTGATCGAGCACCACGGCGATGACGATCACCGCGCCGGTGACGAAGGTGCTCCACGTCGCGTCGATGCCGAAGAAGATCAGGCCGCTCGAGATGACCTGGATGATGAGCATGCCGACCACGGCGCCGATGACCGTGCCGTAGCCGCCCGACAGCGGCGTTCCGCCGATGATCACCGCGGCGACGACGACGAGCACGAAGTCGGAACCCTCCTGCGGATCGATGGCGCCGCGGAAGCCGATATACATCGCCCCCGACAGGCCGCCGATCGCCCCCATCAGCACCAGCGTCTGGAGCCGCACCATGTTGTTGGAGATGCCGGCCAGCTCGGCGGCTTCGGGGTTGCTGCCCACGGCCTGCACGCGATAGCCGAACTTCGTCCGGTGGAGGACGAAGTGCATGACGATGGCCAGCGCCACGAAGACCAGCGCCGCCACCGGCACGATGCCGAAGACCCTGCTCGAGACGATCGTGAAGAAGCTCGTCGTCTGGTCGGGCGGCACCACGGCGCGGCCGCCGTTCACCACCAGCGAGAGCCCCTGGAACATCGAGTAGGTGCCGAGCGTGACGATGATCGCCGGCAGGCGGAGACCGACCGCCAGCACCCCGTTGAAGAGGCCGAGCCCGGCGCCGAAGAGGACGCCGAGCCCGGCGGCGAGCCACGGGTCGACGCCGGCGACCATCAGCAGCCCGGCGAATACGGCGGAGAAGTTGAAGATCCAGCCGACCGAAAGGTCGATCTCGCGGATGGCGAGGAGATAGACCATGCCGATCGCCAGCATGCCCTGGAAGGTGGTGTGGCTGAGGATGGTGAGCAGGTTGAGCGGGTTGAGGAAGCGCGGCCGGGCGATGCCGATGATCGCGATCAGGACGAGCAGCGCGATGATGACGCCGATCTCCTCGGGAAAGCGGAAGCGGCGGCGGGTCATGGTCGGGGGCGCGGCGGTGTCGGTCATGGATGGGTCTCGCGGGCACTCGCTGCGGCCGGCGGCTCGCCGGTGTTGATGACGTGGAGGAGGGTGTGGTCGTCGACGCCATCCAGTTCGGCGGCGATGCGCCCCTGGTAGAACACGATGATGCGGTCGCAGAGACCGACGAGCTCGGGCAGCTCGGTCGACGAGAACAGGACGATGCCGCCGTCGGCCGCCATCCTGCGGATGAGCGTGTAGATCTCGCGCTTGGCGCCGACATCGACGCCGCGCGTCGGGTCGTCGAGGAGGAAGACCTTCGGCCCGATCTCGAGCCACTTGCCGATCACCACCT